>JBAPMH010000699.1:0-5118 GCA_049278515.1 Chthoniobacterales bacterium | reverse complement strand
GCTTGGTAGGGCGAGACGCTGTCGAGCCACCGCGTTACGTTTTTGGCGGCTTCGGTTTCGTGGAGAGAACGCGGTAAGTAGCGAGGGTATTGAGAATTTCCGGGTCGCCCTGGGCCCAGGCATTGTCGATCGTCACCCGCTTGAAGCGCCATTTGTCTCCATCGCGCGCCAGCTCGCAATCGTAGCGGTTCATCAGGAGCGCGTTTTCCGATCCGCGGCGCGAGCCCTGGCGCGGCATGAAGTGCTGCGACATGACGAACGCGGAAAGCGTGGCGGAATCCCCGCTGATCTCGATCTGGAGATTGCTTGCGGTGTGGCTGGTGTCGAGCGGGCCGATCAACGGCAGAACGGAATCGAGAATGGCCTGGCGCCCGTTGAACGCTGGAAAATCCAGTTTCAATTTCCGGCCCGCGGGGGTGAAATCGAGGACGCAATCTTCCGCGAAAGCCGATGCGAACGAATCGGCATCACCATGATCGAGGCCGAAGGCGTAACGATGAAGGGCGTCGCCGATTTCGTACCGGTCGTTGGCGAGCTGGGCGAGTTCGGTGCTCATGCGGGAGAACCTAGCCGGGCAGCCCACTGGACGTAAAGACAGGAGAGGAATTGAACCGCGGATTACCCGGATATCGCGGATGGATTTTTTTCCTTATCCGTGTCATCCGCGTAATCCGCGGTTCAATAATCCGCCAGTATCCTCGTGACCTTACGGGACATGCGCTGACATACTGCGGGTGTGCTGAAAATTGAGAGTGTTTCCAAGCGGTTTCGCTCCGGGAACTACGGAGTGCGCGATCTTTCGCTCGAAGTGAAATCCGGCGTGCTCGGATTACTCGGCCCGAACGGAGCGGGGAAGACGACCCTGATGCAGATGATCGCGACGATCACCCGGCCGACGAGCGGCCGAATTTCGTTCCACGGCGAAGACGTAGTGAAGCGGCCGAACGCGCTCCGCCGCCGGCTCGGCTATCTGCCGCAGGATTTTGGCGTTTACGATAATCTGACAGCGACCGAGTTCCTGACCTACTTCGCCGCGCTCAAGGGGGTTCGCTCTAAAAAGCGCGTAACGGAGATGCTCGAGAGCGTGAATTTACACGGCGTAGCCAACCGCACCGTCGGCGGGTTCTCCGGTGGAATGAAGCAGCGGCTCGGGATTGCCCAGGCATTGATCAACGACCCAGAGCTAGTGATCGTGGATGAGCCGACGGCCGGCCTCGATCCGGAAGAGCGGGTCCGGTTCCGGAATGTTCTGTCGGAAATCGGTTTCGGGAAACTGGTGATCCTGTCGACCCATATCGTTTCGGATGTGGAATCGATCGCTACCGAGATCGCCGTGATGAAAGAGGGATCGCTCCTGGCCATGGCCGCGCCGGAACTGTTGCTGCGAATGTCCGAAGGCCACGTCTGGAAAAGCGTGGTCAGCTCGGAACTATTCGATCAGCTCCGGACGACGCTCAAAATCTCGAGCGCGGTCCGGAAGCCGGACGGTGTCCATATCCGCTTCGTCGGGCCGTCGCCGGCGATTGCCGCCGACCCAGTCGAGCCCGAGCTGGAAGACGCGTTTCTTTATCTGATGAACTTCGGGAGCGCTGCGCCACCGCCGCCGTTATCATGACCGGTTCGCTCTCCCGCATCGGCGCAATCATCGCGGCGGATTTCCGGATCCGTTTCCGCCGGGTCTCGACCGTGATTGTTTTTCTCCTCCTGAGCGCGTTCGCCTATCTCTGGATCCCCTCACCTTCCACCGGCCGGACCCTGATCCAGATCAATGGCCAGCGGGCGATCTACAACTCCGGCGCGATCGGCATGGGAACGGCATCGCTCGCGATGATCTTCGTGGGCCTGTTCGGTTTCTATGTGATCTCGAATGCGATCCGGCGCGACGTCATCACCCGGTGCGGCGTGATCGCGGCCTCGACGCCGATGCGCTCAGGCGAATATTTGCTGGGCAAATTCCTCGGCAACCTCGCGTTCCTCGCCACGTTCGTGACCGGTTTCATGCTCAGCTCGATGGCGATGCTCCTGGTTCGCGGCGAGGCGCGGATCGAGCCGCTGGTCTTCGTCGAGCAGTATCTCCTCCTCACTCCGCCGGCGATCGTGTTCGTGGCGGCGGTCGCAGTCCTGTTCGAATCGATTCGCTGGCTCTCCGGCAAGCTGGGCGACGTCCTCTATTTTTTTCTCTGGATGACGGTGATCGGCCTCGTCGTCGCGAATGAGACGACCAAAGGCGCGATCAATTGGGCGCGCTGTTTCGATTTCACCGGGTTCGGATTCATGATCGATCAGATGCAGCGAACGCTGCACACCGAATCGGTCTCGATCGGCGCGTCCAGCTTCGATCCGGCCAAGCCGACCGTTGTCTTTCCGGGTTTGAGATTCACGAGCGAGTGGGTCGTCCCGCGCCTGGTCTCGCTGATCGCGCCGCTGGCGCTCCTCCCGGTCGCCGCGTTGTTCTTTCATCGGTTCGATCCAGTGCGGACAAAACAGATCTCCGGGAAAGGCCGGCGGAACTGGCTCGGCAAAATCCAGAACCTGTTCAAGCCGCTGAGCCGGCGGGCGGTAACGCTGCTGACTATTCCCGGGCGCGGCGGTTCCCTCCTGGGCTCGATGTGGACGGATGCTCTCCTGACCTTAACGCTGCTTCCGTTCGCGTTCGTGGCGTTCGTCGCGATCACAATCCAGAGCCTGTTCGCGCCGCCGTCGGCAAGCCTGCCGGTCGTGTTCGCGGTCCTGGCGGTGATCGTCTCGGATGTCGCCACTCGCGATGGACGCGCGGGCACCGTCGCAAGCGTGCGCGCGATCCCGCGGCTGAGAGAGAGTTACGTTTGGTGGAAGCTCGGCTCGACCCTGTTGCTGAGTCTCCTCCTCTGCCTGGGACCGCTCCTCCGGACGATTTCGCAGGGCTGGGGGGAGGCTTCCGCCCTCCTCGGCGGCATCTTCCTTGTGGCCGCCATGGCTACGGCGCTCGGTATCCTGACCGCAAACCCCAAAACATTCATCGTCGTGTTCCTGACCTTTTGGTATGTGGTCGTGAACGACAAAGGGGCCAATCCCCTTCTGGATTTCGCCGGCTTTTTCGGCAAAGCGAGCGGGAAAACGATTATGCTTTATGCGATCACAAGCGTGGTCGCGCTCGCGCTTGCCCAGGCATTCTACCGCGCCCGTTTGGCCCGAACGTAGAGCAGACAAGATCGGCGATTTGTAAACCGCTGTTCCTTGATTAGGAATCTACGCGGCCACCGAGGGATGCTCCGGCGATTGTTTCACGCGGATGCGCTGCGAAACGATCACCATGTCGGAAGCAGCTTCGCCAATCTGGAAGGTCTCTTCCAAGAGCGGCGCGTTGAAAGAAGCCTGAAGATCGAGACGAAAGAGCGACTCCGTCAGGGATTGGCGGACATCAAAGAAGAGGCGATCGAAGATTTCGCCAAAATCGGATTCTAAACGATCACGGAACCCCTGCTGCGAATCGCCCAGGCGCTGCTTGAAATCCTTGAGCACGCTCGACCGCCGCCAGAGCAGTCCGACCGCCACCAGGAAGATTCCCGTGCCGAGGAAAATTCCACCGGTGATATCGAGCCAGAGGATCGGCGACAGTCCCGCGATTACGATTCCGACCAGGGCGAGGAGAGTGCCGGCCAGGGCGAGTTTCCTCACCCCGGTGGTTTCCTCCAAAGCGCCCCGAAGAATGGCGTCATCCACCCGGATTCCTTCCAGCTTGGTTTGCAATGCTGTCAAAGTTCCCAATTGATCGGCGGCTTTCGGGAAGAGGACGTCGGCCCGGATCCGTTCATGTCTTCGCGCAATGCTCTGGTTCAGTTCGTCCATCATCGCGCGCATTTCGTTGAAAAGGTCCTTCGAGACCTCCGCGGCTTCCGCCTTGATTTCGCTTCGGGCCGATTTCTCAAATTTTCCCTTCACATCCTGGAGCCAGGCTTCCGTGTTTTTGTCCCGCAAAAAGGGAACGGCGCGCCGCATGAGTTTGCTAACCCGCAGTCCCTTCGCGAAGTCGTCCTCTGATCTCCGGGCGAGAGCGTTGTAGGTGGCCGCGAGCTTATCGACAATCAACTGCTGCAAACCCCTTGCCTTCGCCTCGCGGGCATCCACCTGGCAAAGCAGTTCCTGATAAAACGCGCGTTCCTCCTCGACCGCAATTTTCTCGGCGCGAAGATGCGCCAGCAACCGCGTCATAACCGAGCGGATCGTCTGATACGAACCTTCCACTTTCATCCGCCACGCTTCGCCGCAGGCAATCGTGTCCTGAAGAAAGCTTCGGAATTCGGCGAAAGCTTGTTCCGGAATCCCTTCCATTTCGCGCTTGGCCGAGAGGGTAAACACAATCGGGTTATCGACCTGCCGCTCACGCGCGTACTGCTTCACGTGCTCGAGATTCGTGGTCAGCTCGGTCTGGCTCGCCCGGTCCGATTGCTGGAGAACGAAGACCATCTTCCGGTGCCACTCTTTTTTGATCAGGGTCAGCAACTCCCAGGCGGACTTCGTGTGCGGGTTCACGGCCGAAAAAACGAAAACGACGAGGTCGCTTTGGGGGATGTAATTCTCCGTGATCGTCTGATGGTCCCTGACAATTGAGTTGGTACCGGGCGTATCCACCATGGTGATTTCGCGGAGGACCTCTTTCGGCAACGAGACCCGCTGCCAGGAGTCCCCCAGCGTCTTGACGCTGCGTTCCGCGCCATAAATCAGCTCCTGGATGCGAACCGTGCACGGCCCCGGGGCCACCTCGCAGACGTTTTCGCGGACGAGTGCGTTGATGAAGCTGCTCTTTCCGGCCTTCACTTCGCCGACGATGACAAGCAGCGCGGCCGCCTGCAGATTCGTCAGCCGCGCCCGCAGGATTTGGGTGGCTTCGATATCGGCGCACCTTTCCGCCAGCCACAACGCGCGCTGGAGCAAGCCGCGCAGCGTTTCGAACTGCTGTTTCAATTCCGGGCTCAAAATCTGAGGGGTAACCAGGCGGTTTTCGCCTCCGGGTTCTGGTTGCAACTGCTCCAGTTGGCTCATGCGGCGCCGATCATAACGGCCGGCTTCTTTCCTGCCTATCGGAAATTTTGGCAATCATCGGAAATTATCGAATCCGATCCGGACTCTGTGTCATCC
>JBAPMH010000698.1:0-2898 GCA_049278515.1 Chthoniobacterales bacterium | reverse complement strand
GCCTCCACCCGCCGCCCTCTCCGAACGCGCCCCCGAGCCCCCGAGTGTTGAGCACCCGCGTCCATTTTAGTGGATACGCGCCGACACTGCCGGTAACTGTCAGGTCGTCTACAAAGCGTTTGGCATTGCCCGTGTACGGGTCATACGACCCTGCGGTGGTGATACTGCCGTTGTATTCTCCCATCGGCCCCGTCGGATTGTCACCCCCAGGAGGCGCAGGAACTCCCCAAGAAGGACGGGCGACAAACAAACAGAGCAAGAGAGCGATTACCGAGGTTCGAAATATACTCTTCATGGGTGGAATCCGTTTATGGGTCCTGGCAGCCCGCTCTTACGCTTTCGGGGTTAACCACATAGAACAGCAGCTGGTACCGTTCAGAGCCTATGGTCACCACAACCCGATAAAGACCCAGCGAGTTTCCACCTTCAAAGGTGAAGTAAACCATCCCGTCATCATCTACGCGCAGGGGGTTGTCTGCGATAACGCTTCCGCCATCAAGAGGAGCGATGCTTACCGGGTTATCCGCCTGGCCGCGCGAAGCATTAAGCGCGATTGCGACCTGCTTATCTGGAAGCAAGCTAACCGGCCCCATGATTCCGTTATGGCTGGTTCGCCAACGTTCCGCGCTCGTGTTTGCGCTGACCACCATTTCGATGGGAGGACTGTTTAGGCTCTCACCCTCGCCTTGAGCGGAGAGTCGCTCCGGCGGGAGATAAGCCATGGTAAATAGCCCAAGGGCACAGGCGGCAGAGAGGATTGTTCTTGTATTCATAGCGGTGTGTTTTCCGGATTCCGGGGACGACTCGTCGAGGAGGATAGGCCGGCGGACGAGTGACTGGGCCGGCCCGATGAAGGGCAGGATCAATCTAACGCCAGGACTAATCCCGGTGGCGCGAGGTTTCACGGCAGCGATTTAGACAGGTTTCCAAAGACGGGGACAAGACGTTTCGGAATTTATTGTTGCGAACGGCTAATCGGCCGCGTCGCACGACGCGATTTTCTCGCATCCCGTTTGTCGGACAGCTCAGGTCAAGTGGCGATCGCGGACTCGACCGCGCGGAGCGCACGATCCACCTGACGTAGGATAAAGCGGCGCGAAAAGGATTTCACTGCGGTTGCCAGTGAAGCTACCGTGAAAATTCATGGACGCGGAAGTCTCGCTTAGCTGTGAGGGCATCGAACGCTTTCTGGGCGAGGAAGATTCGCGGGTCCACGCTTTGCGGGGCGTCTCGCTCCAACTCGAACGCGGAACTGTCCATGCGGTCGTGGGACCGTCGGGCTGCGGCAAGAGCACCCTGCTTTATATTCTCGGGCTGCTCGACCATGCCGATAGCGGCAGCGTCGCGATTGAAAACGAAATCGTTTCTCACCTGGCCCCGGACGCGCTCGACACCAAACGGAACGAGCTCCTCGGGTTTATTTTCCAATTTCATTTTCTCCTCGAGGATTTCACCGCCCAGGAAAACGTCATGATCCCGATGCGGCGCCTGGCCGCTGCGAGTGAAGAGGAAATGCTCGCGCGTTCCGCCCATTTGCTCGACGCCGTGGGACTCGGCGGGAAATTGAAGCGGCCCAGCCGGCATCTTTCCGGCGGGGAACAACAGCGCGTGGCCGTCGCGCGATCCCTCGCCAACAATCCCAGCGTCATCCTGGCCGACGAGCCGACCGGAAATCTCGACAGCGCGAATTCTCGACGAGTCTTCGAATTGTTGCAGCGAATCGTCCAGGAAGAGCGCAAGGCCATGCTCCTCGTGACGCACAACCCCGAGATCGCCGAGGCCTGCGATTGGATTCACGAGATGCAGGATGGATTGATCGTCGGCAGTCATCCCCGCCGGCTGAGGTCGGGCTAGGGCCGGGCGCGTCCGCTGAATTTCCGCGGCGGCTGCGAAACATCGGGGAGCAACTCAAACATCTCCGCTGCTTCCTGATTCAGACCGCGCGCTTCCGGGAGCCATTCGTTCCCTTCGACTTTCGCGCCGTCCCGCCGTTGGACGCCCGCAAAAAGATACTGGAGCGGCCGTTGGGCCCACCGGGAGATGTAGGTGCCCGTCACCAGAGTCCGGTAAAGCGGAACCCGAAACCCCGTATCCGACAGAGCCAGCACAGGGCGATCCTCCAACGGGCTGAGCAACGATCTGCCCTGGGTATAGAGAACATCCTCCTCGAATCCGAACGCCTGGAGAATGGTGGGCACGACGTCCAAATGAGTCGTCGGCACCTCAATCGGCAGCGGGTCGGATCCCACGCCAGGCAGGTGCATCCAGAGAGGGGTGCGGGCCTGAAAATCGTTCAGGACCGCGGCATGCGTGATCTGGCCGCGCTCCTGAAATTCTTCGCCGTGGTCGCCCAAAATTACGATTAGAGTCGAATCGAGCTCATTCCGCGCGCGTAAATCATCCAGGACCCGGCCGATCTGTTCATCGGCGAAGTGACAGGCATTGCGATAACGATTCCGCACGAAGCCGAGCTCCTCCGGAAAACCAAGGATCATCTGCGAGCCGTTCAACGGCGGCGCGGGTTGAAAAACGGCGTGCTCCTGCGGGAAAGGATAGGGCCAGTGGGTCGCGTCGAAAGCGATGAAATCGAAACTGCGCGTCCCCGGCGATCGGGTCGCGCGATCTTCCAGGTAACGGTCGATCATGCGCCGGTCCTCGACGTCCTGGGAACCTTTCTCGACGTCCTGTTCGACAGTTCCAGGTGGCAGGAGAACCGAGAGTCCGATGTATTGCAGCTGCTTCTTTTTTGCCACCCGCAGGTGGTATCCGTTCTTTTCGAGGAGAGTCAGGAACGGGTCGGGCATTTTCGCGCGGCTCAAATTGTGGAGGTGATAGCCGCTCAAGCCGGTGAGCTGGGAAAAAATTCCGAACTGGGTGGCGTTGCCGCCGCTCCAATGC
>JBAPMH010000697.1:0-6802 GCA_049278515.1 Chthoniobacterales bacterium | reverse complement strand
TTCTCCGGCGCCGCCAAAGTAGGTTCGGGGGCCCCCTGCTGAAGGAACAGTCGCGGCACAGAGGCCCCTCCCACCTTTGGGCGGCAGGTGGTTTGGATTAGGCGCTTCGCAGAAGCGCCTGTACAATTTTCAGGTGCATTCGTTCCATTACCGCGACGGCGATCTTTCCTGCGAAAACGTGTCGCTCACCGCTGCGGCGGAGGAGTTCGGCACGCCTCTCTACGTTTACAGCGCGGGGACCATCCTCGATCACTATCGCCGGCTCGACGCCGCGCTCGGCGACCTCGATCACCTGGTCTGTTACGCGGTGAAGGCGAATTCGAACGGCGCAATCCTCCGCCTGCTGGTGGAGGCCGGGGCCGGGTTCGACATCGTTTCCGGCGGTGAATTGTTCCGCGTCCTAAAAGCCGGGGGCGCGGCGGGAAAGTGCACCTTCGCCGGCGTCGGCAAATCGCGTGAGGAAATCGAATACGCGCTCGATGAAGGCGTGTTCTGTTTCAATGTCGAAAGCGAAGCGGAACTGGAATGGATCGATCGAGTCGCGCGCGACACGGGCGTTCAGGCGCCGGTCGCGGTGCGGGTAAATCCCGACGTTGATGCCGGCACGCATAAATACGTTTCGACGGGGCGGAGCGAAAACAAGTTCGGCATCGCGTTGCACCGCGTCGCGGACGTTTATGAAAAGGCGGGCTGCCTCCCGAATCTCCGCCTGCGCGGAATCCAGATGCACATCGGTTCGCAAATCACCGAGGCCGCTCCGTTCGCGGAAGCAATCGCAAAAGTGGCGCCGCTGGTTCGTGAGCTGAAGCAGCGTTACGCGATCGAGTTTTTCAGCGTCGGGGGCGGGATGGGCATTATCTACCGGCGCGCTCTCGAAAGCGGGTCGGGAAAATGGTGGCACGAACACGGCGGCGAGACGGCCGCGTTTAGCGTGGCGGATTATCAGAACGCGATTGTGCCTCCGTTGCGCGAGCTCGGCATCCGCGTCCTGATTGAACCGGGTCGTTTTCTGGTCGGAAATGCCGGCGTCCTCCTGACCCGGGTTCGTTACCTTAAAAAGTCCGAAAAAAAGAAATTTGTAATCGTCGATGCAGGGATGAACGACTTGATCCGGCCCGCGCTTTACCAAAGCTATCACGAGATCGTGCCGGTGCGGGAACCGGGCGAGAGCGCGCTCGAGGCCGTCGATGTCGTGGGCCCGGTCTGCGAGAGCGGTGATTTTTTTGCCCAGGACCGCGAGCTGCCGCCGGTGAAGGAAGGTGACCTTCTCGCCCTCATGAGCGCCGGCGCCTACGGGTTCGTCATGGCGTCGAGTTACAATTCCCGGCCATTGCCGGCCGAAGTTTTGGTCAAGGGCGACCAGTGCTCGCTCATCCGCCGCCGCCAGACGATGGAAGACCTAATCCGGGAAGAATGCTAATGAGCCTCATCGTGCTCGTGCTCGTGCTCGATTCTCCTTTCCTTTCGATCACGATCACGAGCACGAGCACGATTACGAAGGGGAACAGGCCGCGAGTTGCAACTAACCCGATCCCAGCATAAATACTGCTCCCAACCTTGCGATGAAACGACTGCTGCCAATTCTTGTTCTTCTGGGCGTGTTCCTCGTCCGGAACGCCTCTGCCGCAGCTGCCCCTGCCCAGGGAGAATACGTTCTGCTCGTGGGCGGTCCGTCCTTGATGGTCTGGGAGAAATACAAACAACAGCCGCACGATCATTGGTGGGCCAATTTCATTCGCGCGGCCCGCATCCGGACCGAGCAGATCCGAACCACCGCGCCCGACGCCAAGATCACCTGGCTCGTTTACCGCCAAGGCTACAAAGATCGCGCCGCCCAGGAAAAGCAGGACCTGTTTGGCTTCATCGATTCCGTCCGCGACAAGTTCAACCTGAAGCTTGTCTACATTAATGACGGCAAGGACGTCATCAATTACCTCAACAACGGCCAGCCACGCGACACCCTGAAAGTGGCCGATTTCGAATACTTCGGCCATTCGAACCGGGCCTGCTTCATGTTCGATTACAGCAGCAACATCGAGAGCGCCTGCAAATCGTGGTTGCACGAGGACGAGCTGAAGAAGATTAACGGCCGCGTTTTTGCGCGGAACGCTTTCGTCAAAAGCTGGGGCTGCCACACCGGCGAAAGCATGTCCAAGAAATGGCTGGCCGCGACCGGCGTTCCCATGTGGGGCGTGATCGGCAAGACTCAATACATGATGGACGAGCTGCCTATCATCGTTGGCCAGGGCGCCAAGTGGGTCACGCGGTAGGGGCGATTTCCCGCAACAGGCCCGGGCCGCGATAAACGTAGCCGGTATAGACCTGGAGGAGTTGCGCGCCGGCCTCCAGCTTTTCCCGGGCGCTCTCGGCATCAAAGATTCCGCCGGAGGCGATAACCGGAAGACGAGTCCGCGTCGTGATGGCACGAACGAGTTCGGTGGATTTTTGCCGAAGCGGCCGACCGCTCAGGCCGCCTTGCTGATCGAGAGAAGGCGCGATCGCGGTGTGATCCAGGGTGGTGTTCGTGGCGATAATCCCGGCGATGTCATTTTGCTCTGAGATCCCGATGATTTCTTCCAGTTCGGGGAGAGAAAGATCGGGGGCGATTTTCAGCAGCACCGGTTTACGGCTGGTCCTGTTTTCCTCGCGGATGGCTCGGAGGAGCTCTTCCAGCGCCTCTTTTCCCTGGAGCGACCGGAGCCCGGGCGTATTCGGCGAACTGACGTTGAGCACGATGTAATCGGCCTGCCCATTCAGGAGACGGAAAGAGTAAAGGTAATCCGCCGCCGCGTCCTCGATCGGCGTAATTTTTGACTTTCCGATGTTAATGCCGACCGGAATTTCGGGCCAACGGCCACTGGCGCGCAGTTTTCGCAGCCTCGCCGCGACCACATCGGCGCCGTCGTTGTTGAAACCGAGCCGGTTGATCAGGGCTTCCTCCTCCGGATAACGGAAGATGCGCGGCCTGGGATTGCCGGGCTGGGCTTTGGCGGTGACGGTGCCGATCTCGACAAAGCCAAATCCAAGCGCCGCCAAGGCCGGGATTGCAACCCCATTCTTGTCGAAGCCAGCCGCGAGCCCGATCGGATTGGGAAACGTAAGGCCGAAAAGCGACTTCGGGGCCGGGGGCGGCTGGAAGCGCTCCAGCATTTGAAGCGTGAAGGGCCATGGGGATAAAACTTTTAAAGTGCCGATCGCCAGGTGGTGCGCGGTTTCGGGATCGAGTGAAAAAAGGAGCGGCCTGACGAATCGTTCGTAGATGGCGTTGGGATTCATCTCCGGGATCCCTCGACAGGCTCGGGATGACGGTCGTTCATTTCCCGATGCAGAACTGGGCGAAAATCGAATCGCGGATTTCTTCCGCGTTCGCGTCGCCCGTGATTTCATCGAGGGTCCGCAACGCGGCCCGCAAATCGACAGCCACATATTCCGGCCCCAGACCGCGGTTGAGAGTGCCGGCGGCCAAATCGCACGAAGCGAGGGCGCGGCGGAGACAATCCCGATGCCGTGCATTAATGGCAACCCCGTTCTCCGGCCGAAGATGATATCCCGAAATCTTCTCCAGGATCGCCTCTTCCAATCCATTCAGTCCGTTTTCCGTGAGGCAACAAATCCGCAAGGCATCCAGGGCTTTCCAATCGGGATGCTCGGGCAGATCGCTCTTGTTCAGAAGCAAAAGGCGGATTTGATCGGTCGCGTTGCCATTGAACGCCGGCGGTTTGGGCGCACTTCGGTCCACGACGTGAAGAAGAAGGTCCGCATTCTCCAGCGACTTTTCAGTGCGCGCCATTCCTTCCCGCTCGATTTCGTCCCCGGACTCGCGCAAGCCCGCGGTATCGAGCAATCGCAGCGGGATTCCGCGCAGATTAATCACTTCTTCGATCGTGTCCCGGGTTGTGCCAGGTTTTTCACTGACGATCGCGCGATCGTAGCCGAGAAGGCGGTTGAGCAGGCTCGACTTGCCGGCGTTGCTGGGACCGTAGATGACCGCGCGCACGCCCTCGCGCAAAATTCTGCCCTGTTCGGCGGTCGCGAGCAGCTCGCGCATTTTTTGCCCGACCGAATCCAGGCGGGAGCGCAGTTGCGCGCCTTCCTCCGGCGCGATGCCCTCCTCCGGGAAATCGATCGCGGCCTCGAGGTGAGCGAGCAAGTCGACCACTTGCCCACGAATGGCTTTGATCTCCGAGCCGAGCCGTCCACCGAGTTGTTCCTGAGCGGAGCGCAGGGCGAGGTCCGTTCGCGCGCGGATCAGATCCATGACCGCTTCGGCCTGGGTGAGGTCCATTTTCCCGTTCAGGAAGGCGCGTTCCGTAAATTCGCCTGGCCGCGCCGCGCGCGCTCCGGCCCCAAGACATATTTCCAGGACCCGGGCCGTGACGAGAACCCCGCCGTGGCAGCCGATCTCCACCAAATCTTCGCCAGTATAACTGGCGGGCCGCCTGTGCACGGAGAGCAAGACTTGATCGATGGCGCGACCTTCATCGACGATCTCGCCCAGGCGCTGGGTGTGCGAGGAAAACGTCGATGGGCTTTCCGGGCCGCGATAAATGCGGTCGGCAATGGCGATCGCGCCCTCCCCGGAAATGCGGATCAGAGCGACCGCGCCTTCTCCTGTGGGAGTGGAAATCGCAGCGATCGTTTCCCCAGGCACCGCGGACTCGCTGGAACCAGTCACGCCGAAGAACTCCGCAGCGCTTCGCGCAAGGCGGCGATGCATCGTTGATTCTGTTGCATGGTGCCGACGGAAATTCTAACCCACTGCGGCAGGTCGTACCCCTTGAGCGCGCGCACGATAACGCGTTGGGCAAGCATGGCCCGGAAAATTTTGGCGCCATCGCCGACGTTCACGAGGACAAAATTCGCTGCGCCCGGCACGAAGCTAAGGTTCATCGCCGCCAGCTCCTTCTCCAGATAGGCCCGGCCCTCGTCCGTGATCCGCCTGGTCTCGCGGCGGTGCTCCTCGTCCTCGAGGCTGGCGAGCGCTGCCACCTGGCCAAGGCCGTTCACATTAAATGGTTGCCGCGTCTTTTGCAGAACCTGAATCAGCTCGGGACGGGCGATCCCATAGCCGACGCGCAAACTGGCGAGACCCTGGATTTTCGAAAAGGTGCGGAGGACGGCAACGTTGCGGCCAGCGCGGACAAAGCGCAACGTGTCCGGCGGGTTGTCGAGGTACTCGAAATAGGCCTCGTCGAAAACGACGACGATCTTCTCCGGCACGCGCTCGATGAATCGGTCGATTGCATCCTGTCCCGCGAGGGTGCCGGTCGGATTATTTGGATTCGCGATGAAAATGAGACGCGTTTTCGGAGTGATGGCGGCGACAATTCCGTCGAGATCGTGGCAGAGATCGGGGCTGGGCACTTCGATCGTCCGGGCGCCCAGGACCTCCGCCACGAGTTTGTAGGCAATGAAGGCGTGCTGAGAGGTGATGACATCGTCCCCGCGATCCAGGAAGGCATGGCCGAGAAACTCGATGATTTCATTCGACCCGCTGCCCAGAATGATATGATCGCGGCTGACACCGAGTCTTGCCGCGAGCGCTTCCCGCAGATAAAAGCCCCCACCGTCCGGATAGAGATGAGAGGCGTCGAGCGCCGCCCGCATCGCCAGCACAGCCTTGGGAGACGGCCCGAGGGGATTCTCGTTGGACGCAAGTTTGATGATTTCCTGCGCATCCGCGCCTAACTCGCGCGCGGTCTCCTCGATGGGTTTGCCGGGTTCATACACGGCCAGCGCGCGCAATTGCGGATTGGCGAGATCCCAGATGGATGACATGCGGGTGGAAGTTTAGGTGGAAATTGAAAGATGAACAGCGCCGCGATGCCGGCGCGGAGTCCGAGAGCGATTATCGGGTAAGTTTGAGATCAAAATGATGCGAGGTGATATCCATGCCGCGATTGAGATAAAAGCGATGGGCCGCGAATCGCTGGACCCCAGAATCGAGCGTGAGGTGCTCGCAACCATTCTCCTTTGCGTGTTCAACGAGCCAATCGAAGAGCGAGGCGCCGTACCCCATGGAGCGATCCGAATCGTGCGTAACCAGATCGTCGATGTAGAGGGTCTGGCCCGAAAAGAGCATTTTGAAAATCCGGAAGCCGGCCACAGATCGAACGACCCGGTCAAGCTCGAGATAAGCTATCTGGTATCCCTCTTTTTGTTGCTGGAGAACGCGGGCCGCGAAATCAATGGCCGGAATGTGCGGGCGCAACTCTCGCATCACGGCACTGCATTGGCCGATTTGCTCCGGCGTTCTCGCCAGCGCGATCTTCCATAAGGGTGGCTTGATTTCAGGCATGGAATTTCTTTCACCTGTCGCGCAGCGAGATCAAGGGCAGGCTTTGGCAAAAATATCGCGAGAGCGCTTTTTACAAAAAAGCTTTTCGGCCATCGCGATCTGCCCGAACCTTGGACCGTTATGAACAGTTTTCAGTTTCTCGCCGAAACGCACGTGTTCGGAATTTTGATTCATCCGTGGAAAATCGTTGGCTTGAGCGGCAGCCTCGTCTTTGGCCTGCGCTTTCTCATCCAATGGATCGCCTCGGAACGCGCCCGCAAAAGCGTGATCCCGTTCGGCTTTTGGGAATGCAGTGCGCTCGGCAGCCTGCTGATGCTGAGTTATTTTGCGATCTACCAGCGGGATTCCGTGGGTGTCCTGAGCACAGCGATGCCCCTGCCGATTTACCTGCGGAATCTATATTTTCGTTATACCCACCGGGACCCTCAGCATCCGGGAAACGCGCCGCGGCCGCCGGAGTAAGCCCATGCTTTACCTCAACTGCACGGATAACATAAACTGGAC
>JBAPMH010000696.1:0-5950 GCA_049278515.1 Chthoniobacterales bacterium | reverse complement strand
GAGACAGGCAGGTCAATCATATCTGCTATGGTGGCGTGTGTAGCTTTCAAAATAGCACGTGAGCGCTCGCGACCGGTATTAATCGTGTCCGCAAGCACCGCGGCAAATAAGAATTCCATGAAAGATTTGTGCCCGAACCGAAATGTTCCCGGAGCGGCCGGATCATCGACAAGCAGACCGCAGGCCCGAACGTCGGTCTTGACGTGGTCCACGCCATGCTCCGATCCTACCAGCCTTTGTCGTAACGGATTACGGATTTCGCCAGATATCGTTGATGCCTCGGCTGACAGCGAGTCGGGCGCAATTAGGATCAAGAGTTCGACTAGCTCGCTGAGCTGTGCACCTGTGATTTGATTCGGTAGACGGTGCGAAGCCATATATGCGGCAATGCCTTGCATAAAGTACTCGCGCTCCGCAGTCGTTAACGCCATGAATTCCGGGGAGTCTGCTTCCTTGCGTCCTTGGCGACGATAACTGTGTCGCACGAAAAGATCCATGATGTAAGCGGAGTCTAGCCGATCAACCTTCTTGGATAGCTCTTCCCGCTCCCATAGAACTGAGACAATGTGGAGTAGAGAAGGCCTGGATACCAATTCGCGAAAGCGCGGATTGCTGAGCACGAGGGCGCATATTTGCGAGCGAACGTCCTCTTTGTGGGCCCTCAAGGAATCCATGATCTGATGCGTATCAAATGGCAGGAGTCTTAGCGCTTGGCAGTAGGCGTTTTCTGTAGTCGGCTTATAAATGCCAAGCGCGGACTTCATTTCAGTCTCGTCCAAAAAAAAGTTAGGCCGACCGGTGATGACAATTTTTGCGTTCGGATAACTAAATTGCCAAAGAGTCCTGAAGTGCTTGAGCCGCATCTCCGCGTCGCCGACCAAGGTCATTTCGTCAAATCCCTCGAAGATTAAGATCAAGCGGCCTGCGATGTGCAGCCGAAGAAGTGCTTGCGGGTTTAAGTTATACTGAGAACTCCAAGCACCAAGCAATTGCAACGGAGTTAGGTTTCTCGGACTCATCCCCCGGAGTTCAATCAGCAGAGGAATTCGCCCGGAGCGGTCTCTATCTGACAACATTTTGTGCGTGAGGAGCAACGCTGTCGTGCTTTTGCCTTGGCCGTATCCGCCAAGTAAGGCAATATGTTTTCGGGATTTTTCGCGAGCCCACTCCAGCAGGAAATCTTGGACGTCGAGTGCCACATTTTCGTCGTCTTCGGCGACGCATTTCGAGGAAACGTAGACATCTTGAAGAGTTAGAGCGGAATCTGGGAGATGGTTGACTCGCACGCGCTTTCGTATCTCGTTATGATAATCACTCCAATCACACAAGCAGTCTAACAACTCGGTTTCGGTAACGATGCGAACATTGGTTGGCGTGGGTATAGACAAGGCTTGACTGCCGCGAACGGCTATGATCACCAAACGCGCCGGCGCTTTTCTGGAGGCAGCGATATCGTCTACGCGAGTTAGAACTGAGGCGACGTCGTCTGCTGAGGGAACCGCGGGGGCTGGATGCAAATAGATTGCTTCTGCCGTTTCTAAGTTCGTGCCTGCCCAAACTCCGCTTAGGTCGTACCAGCCGGTATCGGCATCGAATGCATACGCCGGTGAGGAAAGCCTAAGCAACTCACGTGCTTGATCCTTCCAAGCCAAGGAATCGGTTACGGGTTCTAGTTTGGCCAGCGCGTCACCCGGGTCAGGTGACCGGTAAGGAACCGGCGCGGGCTCTCGCACTGCTAGTCGACGCACTTCGATGAAGCCTTCGGTAAGAACGCCTAGCGATTCGCTTCGCTGCTCTCTTCGATATTGCTCGACGCTTTTTAGTCCCGGCCAGTTCTTGTGCAGCTGTACAACACAGTGTGTCCCTACCACGTAAATCAGGATCAAGAAGCCATAATCAGTAAGAGTTGGCTTGCTCAGCGGCACATCGAGCGCAAAAAAATGATTTAACAATATCGCAGCGGCATCCCACGGCATTACGCTTTTTGTCAGGGCGACAATCAGCATAGTTGTCATGGCCATAATCGCAGCTAAGGAGACGAAAGCGAAGCGCTCGCGTGTATACTGGCGGCGCCGAATCCACAGGAAGACGCCTCCAATTGCCGCCAATATGATTAACAGAATAATGAACGCGGCAAATATGCTCCAGAAAGTCAACATATGAAGATTGAAGGGTCGTTTTCGCAAAAGAGAGCGGTGTCATTAGTCTTGCTGTGACCGTGGGAGGAGGGGATCGGTGCCGGGGGGACAAAATGACGAAATCTTTGATCGCCGGTGTCACCGCAACCGAAATAGGCAAACGGCAGTTCGGTGAAGATCAGGCTGCGGAGCGCGAGCGGCACATTCCGCGCGCGGGGATATTGTGGGGAAATCATTGTTTGGAGGCGAAAGTGGGTCGGGAGGAAATGATCTATCGGGTTGAGGAGCAAAGTGCACGCTCCAAGAATGGTCTGCCCGTGTTTTGAGTAAAATGGCGCGGTCTAGGAGCCGGTCAGGCGCAAGGAGCAACATGGCGGATGTTCCAGGTCACCAAGAAACTTTGCGAACACGAGATTACCCCCGACGAAGTGAAAGAGCTTCTTGCCGAAGGCCGTTCGCATCTGATCGAGGATTTCATTTCGAAGCGCAGGAACAAATTCGCCGCCCACCTCGTGCTCTCCGCCAAAAAAGACAAAGCCGAATTCGAATTTCCGCCGAGGTGAGCACAAGGAGGGGCGCCGTCCCCACCGCCCAAAGCCAGTAAGCTGGAGCGACTGGGGCTCGCGCCCGCGTCGAAGGGCTTTGACTGTCGCCTGGAAAAGGCAGGCGCGCCAGATGACGAGCCTGGGGAACGCGATGACTCAACGGCGGTCCGAGACCGCTGCTCCAGAAGGACGACGTTTTGGACGGGAGATTGTGGGCGCACGCGACTGCAAGAAAGGGCAAACATTTCAACCTCCATCTTCCTTAGGAGAACCTGGACAAGAGGAAGAAGGCGAAAGGCATCGCCACGAGCAAGCCAACGACCACGCAAATGGCGACCATCCACCACGGAACGTTTTTTGCGCCGGGGTTAACCAATACCACGGTCCGCGAAATCCGATCGTGCAGGGTTTGGTGCTTTTCGGTGAAGGGCTGAATGAAGAATCCGATGCCCAGGGTGAGATAAGAGAGGAGCTTTGCGAAGTGCCTCGCCGACGCCCTGCCAAAATGCAGGCGATTCCCTTTCCGATCGGTCGTGTAGATCCCGAGGGCACGCATTCCGAGAGTCGCTTGCCGGCGTGAGCTGATCATGAGCCCGTGGTAGAGCCAATCGAGAACAAAGGGCAGGAGCAGTAGACTGATGATCGCATAGACGATCGTTGCCTCGGGAAGTAGCGCGAGGAACCCGAGCAGGAAGAAGCAACCAATGTAAAACAGGAGTGCTGCCGCCATGAACAGGGCAAGATCCAGGACGTAGGCGCCCCAGCGGCGCCAGAAGCTCGCCTAGGTCGTTTGGAGTTTAATGACGGCATCCCCTTCGGCTTCCTCCACCAACTTCTGCTCCCGGGCCGCTTTGGTGGATGAGAGCGCGACTTCGTCGAGGATTTTCGCGAAGACGAATGTTCGAAAAAGCCACTTGCCGAAATAGGTGAGTGCGAAGTAACCCAGAAAATACCATCCGAGAAAGAACGTCAGAGCAAGCAGCAGGTTGAGAGTATTCGGCGTCCAAAAAGCGGCGCTGACTTCCTCTAACTTCTCTTGGGCCGTGCCGTTGGTCGCCGCCGCCGGGGTTGGCTTTTTGTAGCCGAAGTTTCCCTCCCAATATTCGAGATCGCCGGCCGTGAATCGCCACACGAAAATCACGACGATTACCCATACCACGATCATCTTAATGTAGCGCCAGCGGCGGGAGAAAATGACTTCGGCCAGTTCGCGGTTTCGCTCGGCGCGGCTCCTCTCCAGAAAACCCATCGAGGATTCGAAATCTCCGCCGTACAAATCGGCCCATGCCTTGGTCGGCGCGTCTTCTTCCTTCCAATCGAGCGCGACCTGTAGGTCGGGGTCGCGCCAGAGTTGCGCTTTCTGATCTTTCTCCCGGGCCGCGGTGTCGGAGAGACGCCGATACTGGCGGGCAGATTCGGCTTCTTCTTTGGCCCAGGTTCGGAGGCGCTCCCAGACTCGCATCAAACTTTCGTGCGAAATATCGATGACCGTTTTCGGCTCCAACGGTTCTGGCACCGGCGGCATCAGGAAGGCGCGGCTTGGGTCGCGAAAAACTTCGATGATCGATTTTATTTCTTCGCTATCGCCGTTGGGCGCGGCGATTTCGGTCAGGGTCGCGAGCTTGAGAGGGCGCCGAATCCCGCGCGCATCCGTCCCGAGATCGGTTAAGGCTTTGAAAAGTTTTTCGCACGCCTCGATGCTCTGGGGCGTTTTCAGCAACTGGAACGCTTCGTTCGCATGCTCGTTCAGCGCCTCGGTCATCGTTCCGATTTTGGTATAGTGGGCGAGGTCCAATGGCCCCTCCCTCCCCTGAGATTCCCAGTATTCCCAAGTGCGATGGAGCGCATGCTGGAGAATGGAAAGTTGATCCGGATTGTCGCCGACGTCATTGACCAGTCTCGTGAGCAGGACGGGGGTGATCTCCGCTTCGCCCACGCCGATGGGGCCGGCGATGCTGGCGCGGCGTTCATCGCGCGTCATCCGCGGGACAAGATATTGGGCGCGGTTGATCGCCTCGGGCAGGCCGTAAAACTGCGCGCAATCACCGAGAAAATCGGAGCGCATCGTGATCACGACGTAGATGGGACAGTCCGGTTCGGTGGCCGCGGCGAGGAGAAGATTAACGAACGCAATCGCGTTCTCCTGGATAGCGGACTTTTGAGCGTCAGCCGTTTCCAATTTTTGGTACCGGAAGAGCTCCTCGAATTGGTCAGCGACGACCAACAGATTCGTGCCCTCGGGCAGCCGGGCCTTCCGAAACGCCTCGACGATTCCTTTCGCGCTCTGCTGGAGGTAAGTTTCGACGATTTCTTCCCTCGGCACGCCTTCGCTCGATCCGGGAAAGAGAACATCTTTCGCGGCCAGGGCTTCAGCGAGGCTTCGGATCGGGTTCGAGCCAGGGCGGAATTGCGCCATGCGCCAGGCGGACGCGCCTTTCGCCATAAGGCCTCGGTGCAATCCCGGCCGGAGCCCACAATTGACGAGCGAAGATTTCCCGCTCCCCGAAGTGCCGACGACGGCGAGAAAGCGCGTCGCCGCGAGCTTGTTGACCATCGTGTCGACCTGATGTTCGCGTCCGAAGAAATAGCGCTCTTCGTCCTCCCGAAACGGCCGCAGCCCAGGGAACGGATTTTTTTGCTTTTCCCCAGTCGACACAACCATTGATCAGGTCTCCTTCAGCGCGTCGAGAAACGGCTGGAGCGTTGCTTCGCTAAAGGTTTCGAGACCGTTGATCAGGTTTGGTTCGCCGATTTCAATTCGATCCTTTTTGTCGTCCGTGGGGGGTGAAGCCAGATAAGTGAATACAGGGAGGACCGGCTTTCCTTTGCGGGACTTCTTGATTTTCTCCAAATCGCTTTCCGTTGTCCGGTACCAGGCCTCGCTTCCGGCGCCGTAAAACATAAGCACCGCGTCGCATCGGTTCAGCAGCTCATCCTGGTATTGGCGAACGCCAGCGGCGTCGATGGCTTCAAAAATTGGGAGCTCCACCTCCAAGCCCTGAGTATGTAAATATTTCCGGAGGGGAACCGTTGCCGGCCGATCTGCCGGGACGCAAATCAAATAGATGGTTCGCTGTCCTGAAGGCGCCGCCTCGATCTTTTTCGATGGTGGCTCTTCCAGTTTTTCCAGCGTGGTCCGAATCGAATTCTTAAAACCCTCGAGATTGTCTTCGATGAGATCGGCGCCCTGCTGCAATTCCGACTTCGAGCGCAAGGCGTCAATGAAGCTTTGTTGCTCAGGTGGCGGGGAAACGGAAGGAGGTAACC
>JBAPMH010000695.1:0-7110 GCA_049278515.1 Chthoniobacterales bacterium | reverse complement strand
GGAACTGGCGATAACGCGCTTATTGGCGGATTCATCATCACGGGAAGCGCCCCCAAGAAAGTAGTCATTCGCGCCATCGGACCGTCGATCGGAATACCGGGTCAGCTGGCTAACCCGACGCTCGAATTGCGCAATTCAGCGGGAGCGTTGCTGGATCAGAACGACGACTGGCAGGTTTCCAACAGTAACAGACAAGCGATCATCGACAGTGGCCTGGCCCCGAGCAACGATCTGGAATCGGCCATCATGGCCACCCTTCCGGGCAACGGCGCCGCCTACACGGCGATTGTGCGCGGAGCGAACAACACGACGGGAATCGGGGTCGTGCAGATCTACGATGTGGATCCGTTTGGCAATGCAAAGCTGGCCAACATCTCGTCGCGCGGGCCGGTGCAAACCGGGGACAGCGTCCTGATCGCGGGAATGATTGTTGTGGGGCAGAGCTCCCAAAACGTGGTCCTCCGGGCGATTGGACCATCCTTGACGATTGCGGGGAAACTGGCAGATCCGGCGCTTGAATTGCGCGATGGCAACGGCGCGATGGTGGAAGGCAACGACGACTGGACGCTCTCGAACAACAAGCAGGCGATTATCGACACCGGACTCGCCCCGTCAAACGACTTGGAGTCTGCTATCATCCGCGCCCTGCCGCCGGGGAACTACACGGCGATCGTGAAGGGTTCGGGCGGGTCGACCGGTATCGCCGCGGTCGAAGCCTACGCGCTGGATTAGCCTCGAAAATCGTGGGTAGTCCGTGTTTCCGCGATTTACGTATTACAGCAATCACGCGTGTCACTGGAGTGGGCCTCGTCGAAGTTTATTATATTCCCTAACGCCGGCAGAGGCAGGGGCCGCCGGCGGTGGCGGCACTTTTACTGCTTAAGTGATGGTGCGATGGACGGATTCAACCCCTGCCAGCACAGGACGCCATTCACTTTTCCACAGATCCGCTGTGTCGTGGCCTCGCTCGTCCTTTTGGGAGCTGGCCCCCTGGCAGCCAAAGCTCCGGAGGCGGACCCGATGGCCCCGCCACCACCACCGCCGATCCAATCCCAATCGACTGCGCCGCTTTCCCCGGGTCCCGCTCCTCTGGCGCCGGCTGGCGGACAGCTTTATTCGATCGGTAACCCGACCAATGACGAGCAGTTTTACCTCGAGCTGATCAATCGCGCCCGCGCGAATCCACCGGCCGAAGGCCTTCGTCTCGCCGGCCTGACCGACCCAAACATCCTCGGCGCATATTCCATTTTCGGGGTGAACCTCGTTCTGATGCAGGCGCAGTTTGCCGTGATGCCTCCCAGCCCTCCGCTCTCGATGAATGCGACCCTCACCACGGCCGCCAGGGCGCACTGTCAAAACATGCTCCAATACAATTACCAGGGACACAACGGACCCGACGGCGACCTGATTACTCGCCTTCAATCCTACGTCTCAGGAGCCAACGGTTACACCCTGGGGGAAAACGTTTACGCATATTCGAAGTCGGTTCCGTATGGGCATACCGGTTTTGAAGTCGATTGGGGTGGTACGATCGCGAGCGGCGGAATGCAGTCGCCGCCCGGGCATCGGATGAATATTCACAACGCCGATTTTCGGGAAGTGGGGATCGGCGCGGTCGTCGGCAGCAACGGCGGCAGCGGCGGCGTCGGGCCCCAACTTGTGACCCAGGATTTTGGAAGTGTCGGCGGCCTCCAGCCGTTTGTAACGGGAGTCGTTTACCGCGATCTCAACGGCAACGGGTTTTATGATCCGGGTGAGGGGATCGGCGGCGTGACCGTCAATGTTTCAAACGCAAATTACCATGCGGTCACCGCCAGCGCCGGTGGCTATTCGGTGCCGGTGCCAGGCAATGGCAGCTATGTCGTGACCTTCAGCGGTGGCTCGGCTCCGACCATTCAAAAGAATGTCAATGTCGCCGCAACCCAGAACGCAAAAGCCGATTACGTGGTCACCGGCTTTGCCACGCCGACTCCAACGCCTCCTTCCGCGCCTATTTTGGCCAATATTTCGACGCGCGCTGTTGTCGGGACAAACGAGAATGTTTTGATTGGCGGCTTCATCGTTACTGGAACCCAGGCCAAGAAAGTCATCATCCGCGGCGTCGGTCCTTCGCTGTCGTTGTCGGGAAAGATGGTCGATCCGAGTATCGAGCTTCACGACTCCACTGGCGCTTCCATCGGTTTCAATGATGACTGGAGCCAGGGGGGCAACAGCCAGGAGATCGAGGCTAGCGGCCTTGCTCCGACTCATCCCAGCGAGTCTGCCATTCTTGTGAGTCTCGCTCCGGGTTCTTACACCGCGGTTCTGCGCGGCACGAATGAAACCACCGGCGCCGCTGTTGTGGAAGTGTACGATCTCGATTACTCGGCCGGTTCGAAGCTCGCTAATATTTCGACGCGGGCCTCCGTGCAGTCTGGTGACGCTATCCTGATCGGCGGATTGATCGTGGCGGGTCAGTCAGCCGCCAACGTGATCGTGCGTGCGATCGGCCCGTCGCTGCCGTTCCCGGGAGCACTGGCGGACCCGAATCTCGAATTGCGGGATGCCGACGGAGCTCTGACGGCCTCAAACGACAACTGGCGTTCGGCGCAGCAAACCGCCATAAATCAGACCGGCCTGGCCCCGGCTAGCGACGCGGACTCGGCCATTCTGGTGTCGCTTTCGCCCGGGGCATATACGGCCATCGTTCGCGGCGCGAACGGAACCACCGGAGTGGCCGTCGTCGAAGTCTATCAGCTCAATTAAGCTGTAGCCGTCGCCTTGTGGGCGACGTGGATAGGCAGCACCGATTTGTCCGAAGCGTCCCATACGGACGCTCCTCCAGGAAGAAGAGCCGTCTTTCGCCTTCTATTGACATCGCACGGCTTCTCCTTTTTGCTTCTCCCATGAACGGCAAAAAGACTTTACTCGTCGGCCTCTTTTCTCTTGCGATCGCTGCTGCTGCGCAGGCGTCGTTGTCCTGGGAAAAGACTGAGCTGGATTTGAAACCGGCGATCGGCGCGGCCACTGCGGTCGGGGTTTTCAAATACGAAAACAAAGGCGATAAGCCGGTCCATTTCAACGCAGTCCGCCCTTCGTGCGGTTGCACCACCGCAGCGCTGGCCAAGAATGATGTGGCGCCGGGCGAAAAGGGAGAAATCACGGCGACTTTCAATATTGGCGATCGCGTTGGTTTGCAGCAAAAGACGATCACCGTGGAAACCGATGATCCTCAGGCCCCGACGACCGTGTTGACGCTAAAAGCGACGATCGTGCAGATCCTCGACCTGGAGCCTCCAAACATTGTCTGGCAGGCCGGGGAAACCGCGAAAGCGAAAACCATTCTCGCCAAAGCCAGCAAGGATGTGACGGTCAAGAATATCGAGGTCACTTCTTCGAGCCCGGATTTCACCGCGAAAGTGGAACCCGGCGCCGCACCGGGCGAATTCAAGATCAATGTGCAGCCGAAAGTGACGGACAAGGCGATCAACGCCACGTTGACCATGAAGCCTGAGGCGGGGGTGACACCAGCAAAACTTTACTACGCTTCCGCGCGGGTGTTGCCTCCTGCCACGGCTGCCGTGCCTCCCAACCCGGCTGCCACCGCCAAGCCCTAGTTCGTGAAACCGCTGCTTCGGCAGAGCGCGGTGCTCCTGGCCCTCGCCCTGTTGCCAGCTGTCGTCGAGGGGCTTTACCTGCGCGACAAAATCCCGTGGAGCTCACGGGTTGCGGAATCTGATTTCGTCGACGTCAACACCGCGCGAGGTTGGGGCGCGAACGTCACCTGGATCGATGCGCGGCCAGTGGACGAATTCGAGCGCGATCACATCCCCGGCGCGGTTTCGCTCAATGAGGACCGATGGGGCGAAGGGCTCGCCCAGTTTCTGGGAACGCAATGGTCGCCGGAAAAAAAGATCGTGGTCTATTGCAGCGCCGCCAGTTGCAACCTGGCGGAAGACGTGGCGCGGCGGCTTAGAAAAGAAGCGAAGTTGCCTAACGACATCCGGATTCTGAAAGGAGGCTGGGAAGCGTGGCAGCAAAAATAGTTTGGAGGATTATCGCGATTTTGATTGGCGCGCTCTTCGTTTACGCCGGCGCCGTGAAGATCATCGATCCAGCGGCGTTCGCGCGCGACATCGATAACTACAAAATCCTGCCCTGGCAGCCGAGCGTCTGGCTCGCGTTCTATTTGCCGTGGCTCGAAGTCCTGGCCGGGCTCGCTTTGATTACGCGCATTCTCTTCCGCGGCGCCGTATTGATTGTGACAGGGCTTATGATCGTTTTCGTCGTTGCCAGTATTGTTGCCAAAGCCCGCGGGCTCGATGTCAGTTGCGGCTGTTTCGGGCATGCGAGCCAGTACCTGAATTTCACCTGGCACCTCGTGCTCGATTTTCTGCTTCTCGGAGGGCTGCTGCTGTTGTGGAGACGTCCGGCCCACGCTCCCTGACGATTCGTGAGGCGACCGACCGCGACCGGGACGCTATCTGGAAGATTTTTGAAGCCACCGTCGCGCCGGGGGACGCGTTTGTTTACGATCCGAACACTCCGCGCGAGGAAGCCGAGGCCTATTGGTTCGCGAAAGGAACGCGGACCTACGTTGCCGAAAAGAAAGGGCGAATCGTCGGCAGTTACATTCTGCGCGCGAACCGGCCCGGGTTGGGTAACCACGTCTCGAATGCGGGCTTCATGGTCGATCCCGCCGCGCGCCGGCTTGGGGTGGGCCGCGCGATGGGCGAGCATGCGATCCAGGAAGCGCGGCGGCTCGGTTATCGCGCCATGCAATTCAATTTCGTGATCGCTACCAACGAATCCGCGGTGCGCCTCTGGCAAACGCTTGGCTTCACGATTGTCGGCACCCTTCCCGGCGCCTTCCGGCACGCTCGAAAAGGATTGGTTGACGCCTACGTGATGTTTCGTTCGTTAGAGGAGGCCTAACGAATGCAAACGGTAATCCAGGTCGTCACCACCGGCCGCGGCTCGTTGCGGAACAAGATCATGAGCGATTCGCAGCTCGAGAAGAAATTCAATCTCATCCCGACCGAGCACTTTCGCGCCGGCCGTCCTCATGGCTGGGCCAAGATCCACAGCCAGGAAGCACATGGCGTGATCAATCTCGAGTGGCATAGCCGCACCGGCGTCCTGATTTGCCGGGTGGTGACCAAGCTCGGCAACAAGCCGAATTCCATCATCGGCGATTTCATCGATTATTTGCTCGCCCGCCATCAGAGCCGGATCCTCGCTATTCACATCATGCGGCGGTGAAAACCAGTCATCCCGAGCGAAGTCGAGGGATCCCGCTGAACGTCGTTCGGCTTTCCACGGGGTTCCTCGACTGCGCTTCGCTCCGCTCGGAATGACAGCGCGCGTCAGAGATCCGTGAACGGGTCGCGCTTGGCGATGGTGCCTCCTTCGCCTTGCTGCTGAATCAGCTTGGCGACCAGCCCGGTCCATCCCGTCTGATGACTTGCGCCCAACCCGGCCCCGGTGTCGCCGTGAAAATATTCGTGAAACCAGTAGAGATCGCGATCAGGCCCCGCCTTCAAGGCGTCGCCGCTGGCGCCCTCGAACGGACGTTCGCCGTCCCCGTTTCGAAGCCAGAGCCGGATCAGGCGGTTCGATAAGTCGTTCGCAATCTCGTTCAGCGCCAGATGGCGGCCCGATCCCGTGGGACATTCCACCTTGAAATCATCGCCGTAGTAATGGTGGAATTTTTGGAGCGACTCGATGAGCAGGTAGTTGATTGGCAGCCAAACCGGGCCGCGCCAGTTCGAGTTCCCGCCGAAGATGTTCGTCTGTGATTCTCCCGGTTCGTAATTGACCACGCGTTCCGAGCCATCCTCAGAGGAGAGAACGTATGGATGGGCCGCGTGAAATTTACTGAGCGAACGAACCCCGAAATCGCTCAAGAATTCGTTGGGATCCAGCATCCGGCGGAGAAGACATTTCATGCGATGCCCGCGGGTGAGCGAGACCAGGCGGCGCTCGCCGGCGCCTGGTTCGTGCCAGCGCGAGATCAGACTGGCCAGATCGGGCCGATTCTCGAGATACCATTCGAGACGCTCCTTGAACCCCGGCATGGCATCGAGGAGCTCGGGCTCGATCGTCTCCACGGCGAGGAGCGGCATCAAACCCACCAGGGAGCGCACTCGCAACGGCAGGTAGCGGCCGTCGGGCATGTGGAGGACATCGTAGTAGAATTCGTCCGGCTCATCCCAAAGACCAATCCCTTGTCCCCCGAGATTGTTCATCGCTCCGGCGATGCCGAGGAAATGCTCGAAGAACTTCGTGGCAATATTTTCGTAGACGGGATTCTGGCGCGCGAGCTCCAGCGCCATTCGCATCAGGTTAAGACAAAACATTCCCATCCAGCTGGTGCCGTCACTTTGCTCGAGATAGCCGCCTCCCGGCAGCGGCGCGCTCCGATCGAACACCCCGATGTTATCCAGGCCGAGGAAGCCGCCCTGGAAAATATTTTTTCCTTCCGAGTCTTTCCGATTCACCCACCAGGTGAAAGAGATGAGGAGCTTGTGAAAAACCGTCTCGAGAAAAGCGCGGTCACCTTTGCCGGATTGTTTTTCCTCGATCTTGTAAACCCGCCAGGCCGCCCAGGCGATCACGGGTGGATTGACGTCGCTAAAGTTCCATTCGTAGGCCGGGATCTGGCCGTTGGGGTGCTGGTACCATTCGCGGAGAATGATATCAAGCTGGTCCTTCGCAAATTTTGGATCGACGAGCGCCAGCGGAATGCAATGGAACGCCAGGTCCCACGCTGCGTACCAGGGGTACTCCCACTTGTCCGGCATCGACATGACGCGCTCGTTGTAGAGGTGGCGCCATTCGGCGTTGCGCCCTTTCTTGCGTTCAGGCGGAGGAGCCGGCTGGCGTGGATCACCCTGGAGCCAATCCTCAACGACGTAATAATAAAACTGCTTGGTCCAAAGCATCCCGGCCAGCGCCTGGCGATGGATCAGCCTGTGTTCTGCGCTCAGACAGGCTGGCTCCAACTCCACGTAAAATTCGTCGGCCTCCGCTTTTCGCGTTCGGAAAATTCCGTCGAAATGTTGGAAGGCTTCGTGTTCCAGCACCGGCAGGCACACCGGCCGGGGTTGGGCCCCGGGCTCGCCCGGAGAC
>JBAPMH010000694.1:0-1603 GCA_049278515.1 Chthoniobacterales bacterium | reverse complement strand
TTCTCCGTCACCGAACACTGGTACGGGATGCTCGGTCTGGCTCCGGGCGCTGGAGCGGCAACGCGGCAAATCTGGTTCGAGCGTGTGCACCCAGAGGACATCGCGTCCCTCCGACAGGCACTCGATGCGTATCTCTCCGATGGGTCGGAGATCTTCCAGCACGAACACAGAATTCGGCATGAGGATGGGGCGTACCGACGATTTCTCTGTCGCGGCATGGCCGTCAAGGGACCAGGCGGGCGGCGCGACGGTATCGCCGGATCGCTGACGGATACCACAGAGTATACGACCACGCTCGAGCGGCTCCGGAGCGTCGGTGTGCTGGACTCGCTGACCGGCCTCTGGAACCGCGAGGTGTTCGTGGAGGCACTTGGGCACCGGCTCGAGCAGGGGAAGCTGTCGCGCTTCCTCGGCACCTTCGCGGTGCTCTATATCGATATCGACCGCTTCAAAATCGTCAATGACAGCCTCGGGCATTTGGTTGGCGACGATCTGCTCATCGGGATTTCGCGTCGGCTCGAGTCCTGCCTGCGACAGGGCGATGCGCTCGCCCGGCTCGGTGGCGACGAGTTCGCGATTCTCGTCAACGGCCTAATCCAAGACGGCCAGGCGATTGGGGTCGCGTTACGGATCCAGACGTCGCTGTCCGACCCGTTTTTGATCGCCGGGCGCGAAGTGTTCACGTCCGCGAGCATCGGGATTGCGTTCGGCCCGGCGCACTACACCAACGCGGACGACATCATGCGCGACGCCGACACCGCGTTGTACCATGCGAAGTCGCGCGGTAAGGCGCGGCACGAGGTGTTCGACGCGGTGATGGACGCGCGCGTGCGAGATCGGCTCAACCTCGAGAACGACCTGCGCCGCGCGGTCGCCAACCACGAGATCGAAGTGCACTACCAGCCGATCGTGGAGCTCACCTCCGGCATGTGCGTCGGGTTCGAGTCACTCGTCCGGTGGTATCGCGCCGAGGGGTCGGTGCCTCCCGCCACGTTCATCCCAATCGCCGAGGAACTCGGGCTGATCGAGCCTCTGGGCACGTGGGTGCTCCAACAGGCGTGCCATACATTTGCCGACTGGCAACGGCGCTTCCCCGATGCGGAGCTGGAGTGCATCACCGTGAACGTCTCGAGCCGCCAGCTGATGCAGCACAACTTTCTGCGCGTCGTTCAGCAAGCGGTCGAAGCCTCAGGGGTGAAGCGTGAGGACTTGCGCTTGGAAATCACCGAAACCGCTCTCATGGACAGTCCCGACGAGGCAGCGGAACTGCTCCGCGAGCTCCGCAAGTACGGAAACAAGGTGTACCTGGACGACTTCGGTACGGGCTATTCCTCACTGAGCCACCTGCACACGCTGCCGGTGGACGCACTCAAGATCGACCGCTCGTTCGTGGCAAGCCTGCTCCTTCACGATCGCCCGGCGATCGTCGAAAGCATCCTCGCGCTCGCCCGCACGCTCAAGACCAGTGTGGTGGCAGAAGGGATCGAAACCCCAGCCCAGGCGCGCGAACTCGAACGGCTCGGGTGTACGCACGCCCAGGGCTTCCTCTTCTCGCGGGCGCTGCGCACCGACGCCGTCGAGGGACTGCTCGTCAGGAATGTAC
>JBAPMH010000693.1:0-16026 GCA_049278515.1 Chthoniobacterales bacterium | reverse complement strand
ATCTCCTACAGCTCCAAAGACAAAGAATTTGCCGATCACCTTCATATGCGGATGCAGCAGTCACCTTTGCGCGTTTGGTATGCGCCGCGAGATATTCAGGGCGGCAGGAAACTGCACGAACAGATCGAGATGGCCATCCATGTGTACGACAAACTCCTCATTGTGCTCTCCAACGCGAGTCTGCGAAGCGAGTGGGTGATGACGGAATTGCGTAAGGCGCGCAAAGCCGAGCGCCAGACAGGCAAGCGCAAGCTGTTCCCTGTGCGGTTGGTGGACTTCGAAACGCTGCGCGACTGGGAGTGCTTCGATGCTGATGCCGGCAAGGACCTCGCCGTCGAGCTGCGCGAATACTTCATCCCGGACTTTTCGAACTGGAAAGATCAGGATCAATTCGAGATGGCATTCTCCCGCCTGCTAAAAGACCTCCGCGCCGGGGAGCGGGCGAAGTGATTCGCAGCTGATAAACCGACTCGACGGAGTCTCTCCTCCCAAAATGTCGCGATAGAGGTTGAGAATTTGCTGGTTACGCGCCATCGTCCTCTCCGCTCAGACTCTCAACCTCAAACTCCCAACTTCTTTATGGCAGCCGCAAACGATCTTCGACGGGGACAGGCGATAAAATACAATGGCAACACAGCCATTGTTCTGGAGGTGCATCATCGCACGCCGGGGAATCTGCGCGCGTTCGTCCAGGCCATCATCCGCTACATCAACACCGGCAAGAGCGCCGATGTGCGGTTCGGTTCGACCGATAAGATCGAGCTCGTCGACATTAATCGCACCACGCTCGAGTTCAGCTACAAGGACAATAACGGATACCATTTCATGGATCCAAATACCTACGACACCGTGAGCCTTCATGACAATCTCCTCGGCGAGGCGAAGGATTATCTCGTTGAGAATTTGCAGGTGGAAGTCCTCTACGCCGAGGGAAAAGCGGTCCAGGTCGAGCTGCCATCTTCGGTGCAGTTGAAGGTCATCGAATCGCCGGAGGGTCTTCGTGGCGATACGGCCTCGAATGTGACGAAACAGGCGATCCTCGAGACCGGCAAGACAGTCAATGTCCCGCTCTTCATCCAGGAAGGCGAAATCGTGAAGATCGATACGCGCACGGGCGCGTATATGGGGCGGGCGTAGGGCTGGCCGCGTCGAGTAAGTTGGCTGCGGTGCAGATTCGCGGCAGCGTCCTGCTCATGATCCTGATCTTAATCCTGATCCTCTCCTGAACCGAAAGATCATGAGCACGATCAGGATCATGAGCAGGAGGGAAGGCAGACTCTACGGCTGCAACTCGAAGGAGCCGACATCGATGCGCCCGCCGCTTACCCGCGGATAACCAGGACCGCGCTGATCAAAGGTGGGCGGCGGACTAAAGGCCGGGTCGCCCGCATTGATGGCCGGGCTTCCGCTCAAGAGCGCATGGGTAAAGGTCGGGCCGCCATTGTTCTGCAAAGGTCCAAGCATCGGGTTGACGTTGATGTGATCTCCGGCGGCGTTAAGGAAACCAGCGCCGCCATCGCTGCTCAGATTGTAGCCGAAAGAAGTGATCGTGCCGGGACTGGTGTTCACGATATTGCGACCCGAAGTCCCAACCTTCAGAATCGTGTTTCCGATCCGCAAGGCTCCGTAGTTGCCAATGTTGTCGCCATTTCCATTAGCTTGGTTGTCGCAGACCGTACTGTGGGTGATCGTCAAAGTTGAGTTCCCATTCAGAATACCACCGGCAAAAGCAGGGTAACCGGCCCCTGGATAGGCGTTGTTGCCGCTCACCGTACTATTGCTGATCGTCAACATCCCGGTGTTTCCGATGCCAGCGGCGCTCACGGCGCCATTGCCGCTGACGGTGCTGTTCGTGATCGTCAGGATCCCCCGGTTGGCGATTCCACCGCCAGACCCGGGTCCGGTTACATTGGCTGCATCGAAACCCGCGCTATTGCCGCTGACTCTGCTGTCCGTAACCGCCATGGTCCCAAGGTTAAATATTCCACCGCCATCCGCTACCCAGGTGCCAGCGGTGTGGTTGCCCGTGACTGTGCTGTCCCTGATCGTCATGGTCCCCAGGTTGGAGATGCCACCGCCTGTTCCGTCGCTCGAGTTGGATTGGATAATGCAGTCGTTGATTGTCATGGTGGAGTCATTGTTTTTAATGCCCCCGCCGCTTTGTCCTATCTGGGTGCCCCCGCCGCGGATGGTAAGACCTTCTATTATGACAGTATGCCCGGACTTGATCTCCAAGACGGAAAGCGGACCCTTACCCTGAAGCGCCAATCGCTCCGGTCCCCGACCGCTGATGACAATACTCTTATCAATCCTTTCTCCGACATAAAAAAGGTACTGTCCGTCGAGTGAGGGATCGAACCGGATCGTGTCTCCATCGTGCGCATCCGCGAGGGCCTGCTCAAATGAGCCTGGCCCACCAGGCAACCTGTTGGTTACCATAATCGTGGGTGGCGGCAGGTTGTTGTATACCTCAACTAACCCGAGACCGACACCACCGTCCTTGCCGGCCAGGATTGCAGTGAAGACCCCGGATGGCAGAGTGGCAAAAACTCCCGATTCCAACGGATTTTGCGGCGCAAGACCGTTCGCACTGAGTTGGGCGGACGTGAACGGATCGTCCTGCCAGTTATCGTTTGCCACCAAAACCGCGCCGTTGCTATCGCGCAATTCCAGCGTCGGATCTTCAAGGACATTACTTAAGCCGAACTGGGCGAGGGAGGGCCCGATGCCCCTTACTCCCACGGACGTGCTGTAGCCACTGCCCAGGATGAAACCCGCAATCATTACGTTGTCGCCACCCGTTACGAAGCCGCGGGTGCTGATGTTGGCCAATCGCGAAGCCGCGGCTGCATTAGCATCGTAGATTTCCACGAGCCCAATGCCGGTCGTGTTGTTCTTGCCTGCTAAAAGAGCGGTGTAGGCGCCAGGCTCGAGGGTGGCAACCAGCCCTGATTCCTTCGGATGCGCTGGCGCGAATCCCAGGGCAATGAGTTGAGCTGCTTGCGCGGAGTCATCCTGCCAATTGTCGTTTTGCGCAACCAGCGCGCCACCGTGATCCCGAAGTTCCATGGTTGGATCGGCCAGGGCGTCGCTGAGACCAAAACTGGCGAGCGATGGGCCGATCCCCCGGATCACCACCTTTTTTGGTGCCGTGCCGTTAATGATAAAACCGCCAATCGCTCTTCGATCTCCCGTTTCAATCCCGAGGCGGGTGGAGATATTCAATGCCTGGGCCGGTGAAGGAGCAGGTGCAGGTGTTGGACTTGGCGTGAGCGTCGCGGTTGGAGTTGCGCTAGCAGTTGGCGTCGGAGTCGGGGTTGAAGTAGCTGTGGGCAGTGGCGTCGGCGTCGGGGCCGGCGGATTACACTCGTTATGATCCCAACGAAACGTATCCACTCTCCAGCCTCCGGAGGCGCCGCTGTTATCAGTGACCAGGCGAAAGCGGAAAATGGTGCTGCCAGAAAAACCCGGATTAAAAGGCATTCCAAAGGAGAATGCGCACCTAACGTAACCGTTTGAGTTTCCGCCCCACGCCATTCGGCCAGCAATGGGACTCTGGGAGGTTGCCCCGATGGTGGTGTTGTAGCCCGTCCCGGGATAGAATTGGCCGCCTACCGCTGGATCGGTCACATCGGTGAACGCGCCCCCGTTAATACTGGGGTTGGAGATTTCCAGCACGGCGCCGTCAAAGCCTTCTTCCAGATTGTAGCTGTGCCAGAAGCTTCCGGAAAAGTCGAACGAACTAACGTAAAGCGTGGGTGTGTCGAGCCGGTTGTCCAGGACGTTGTCGGGGGCGGTAGAGAAAACAGCATTAGGCGGTGTGTTCGAGTTGATTGCTGAGGTGACCCACCGTGGTGCCCCCGTCACATTCATTCCCTGCGTCGCGTTCCAACCGGCCGGAAGGGCGGGCGGCTGCACTCCATCAAAATCCTGCGCGTACTGGGGCGGACAGCCCCCTCGGGCCAAGTCTCCCGCAAAAAAAGAGAGGGCCAGGAGGGCGGCCATGGCGCCTTTAAGACCCTGGTGATTGCAGATAGTCAAGGAGCGCGAGCGTGGAGGTTTACTGCACGTTATAAACTTCGACCAGTCCGAGACCGACACCGCCATTCTTTCCGGCCAGAATGGCGGTAAAAGCGCCCGCAGGGAGCGACGCAAAGATTCCGGATTCGCGCGGGTCCTGCGGCGCGAGTCCGCGAGCGGTCAATTGCGCGGCCGAGACGGAATCATCCTGCCAGTTGTCGTTCACGATCAGAAGCATCCCATTGCTGTCGCGCAGTTCGAGAGTTGGATCGGCCAGGACGTTACTCAAGCCAGATTGGCTCAGCGTTGGTCCAATCCCCCGCACCACCACAGAAGTGCCGCCAGGGCTGTCCTCAAGGATGAATCCTCCGATCATGACGTTCTCGCCCGTCTGCACGAAGCCGCGGGTGCTGATGTTAGCCAGCTGCGAGTCTGCCCCTTGATCAGTGTCGTAGACTTCCACCACGCCCACCCCGGTACCGCCGTTTTTCCCCGACAGGATGGCCGTGTAGGCAGCGCCGGATGGCAGTTGGGCGACGATTCCCGATTCGTCCGGATGCGGCGGCGCGAGACCGAGGGAGACAAGCTGTGCCCCTTGGTCGGTCGCGTTGTTCTGCCAGTTATCATTTTGCACAAGCAAGACGCCGCTACTGTCGCGCAGCTCAAGAACGGGATCAGACAGCGCATCGGTAATGCCGAAATTCGCGAGCGACGGTCCAAGCCCGCGCACAACCACTCTCTTCGGCCCGCTGCCGGTGAGAATGAAGCCGCCAATCATTATTCGGTCGCCGGTTTCCACTCGCAGTCGCGTGGAGATATTCAGCGCGCGGCTTGGAGTTGGTACCGGGGTCACTGTGGGATTGGCGGTGGCCGTAGGGGTTGGTGTTGCGGAGGGGCCGACCGTTGGCGTCGGCGTGGCAGAAGGGGTTACTGTCGCTGTAGGCGTCGGCGTTGGAGTAGGAGTTACGGTTGGTGTCGGCGTCGGCGTTGGGGTTGGAGTTGGAGCTACCGCACAGACGCCCAAGCGAATGGACACCGTGCTGAGGCCTTCGTTGGCAGCCGCAAAGTCTTGTATCCCATCATTATTGAAATCCCCTATCGCCACGGAATAGGGAAGAGTACCAACACTCACATTGGTGGAACCGCCAAACCCGCCTGAGCCATTTCCGAAGCGAATGGCAATCGTGTTTGTGTTGGCCGCGGTCATGGCGAGATCCTGCTGACCATCGTTATTGAAATCTCCTATCTCGATATCAGCTGGGTAATCAACATCCACACTGTTTGAACCGCCAAAGCCGCCTAAACCGTTTCCCAAATAGATGGAAACCGGGACTTGCGAGACCGCCAGGTCCTGATTGCCGTCGTTATTGAATTCTCCTATCGCCACCTTAGTCGTACTGGAACCATTGCCGACACCGCCGGTTTCGCTAAAGCCGCCCAAACCATCTCCGCGAAAAAGGCGGACTGTGTTCCCGATTGTGTTGCTGGTGGTCACCGCCAGATCCCGGTTGCCGTCATTATTAAAATCTCCTATCGCCACGCTATCTGAATAAAAATTCGTGATGAGTTCCGTGGTGCCGGTAAACCCGCCCGCGCCATTTCCAAGACGGATTGACACCGAGCCCGGAAAGCTTGCGTTGGCAGTTACCAAGTCCTGGTTGCCGTCATTATTAAAATCGCCGACGGCCATGTTGAAAGGATTGTTGACGGGGCTGACATCGGGGGCGGCGCTAAACATACCCAGGCCGTCCCCCAGACGGATGAACACCCCGGCCTCGGGGTAGGTAACACAAGCAAAGTCCAGATTACCGTCATTATTAAAATCCCCTACCGCTACGCTCCAGACACTGCCAGGAAAGGGAACGTTGGTCGTGCCGCCAAAGCCGCCCAGGCCATTTCCCAGGCGGATTGACACGGAGTTCGAGAAACGGCTGCCAACTGCCAGGTCTTGATTGCCGTCGTTATTGAAATCTCCAATGGCGACGGATGTAGGGCCATTGCCGGTGCTGACATCGGCGGCATTGGTAAACTGGGCCGTCAAGTTGCATTCCGTGCCACTGACCACCGTCAAAGTGAACGTCTTAATGGCGGTACCGTTCGCGTTCGAAGCCTTAATCGTGACCGGGTAGGTTCCCGCTGGATGTGCGTTTGTTACGCGGACCACACCTGTTGTCCGGTTAGCGACGAAAGTGCCTTTGAAATTGCTGTTGGTGGAAACACTGATACTCGTTGCATTGAACGGAGGAGCATTGGGCGTGACAGTCGTGTTCCTGCTCACCACCACCGTCCTATTTGGATAGTTGCCGAGCGTAGGCAGGGGAGTCGGTTGAGCCTCTAATGAGCCGATATCGATGCGCCCATTAAAAACGCGGTCGTAGTCAGGTCCGCGCTGATCGGACAACGGCGGCGGCGTGAAGTTAGGATTGCCGGCGTCAATCGCCGGGCTGTCGACTAACAGGTCATGCGTCAGAGTCGGACCACCATTATTTTGGAGCGGGCCGAGCTTCGGATCGGTGTTGATCTGGTCGCCGGTCGCAGTCAGGAAACCGCCGCCATCATCACTGCTAAGGTTGTAGCCGTGAGAGATGACTGTTCCTGAATTCTTGAAGATGTTGGCCCCTGCCGCGCCCGCTTTCAGGATGTTGTTCTCGAGCTCGAAGGTCCCTCCGGCAACATAGACACCGCCTCCCTGGCCGACCGGATTGCCGATCGAGTTGCCGCTAATAGTGCTGTTTCTAATCGTTAGTGTCGCAGTCGCGCTGCCGGTGGAGATGCCACCACCATTGCCGAACCCCTTAAAATTCGCCGAATTGCCGCTGATGGTACTATTACTAATAATCACCGACCCGCTGTTACCGATGCCGCCGCCGCCAAAGAGCACCGTGTTGTCACTGATCGTGCTGTTGGCGATCGTCAGCGATCCCCCGTTGGAAATACCACCGCTTGCGCCGCCACCATTATTGCGGTCGATTGTGCAATTGGTGACTTCCGCCGTGCCGGCGTTGAAGATTCCGCCAACGCTTCCTATAACCTGCGGTGGGTTCGAGAATTGGACTGTGACGTAATTGTACCTGACAACGCTGTCGCGAATCCTCAACGTCCCGCCCGCTGTGTTATAGATCCCGCCGCAAAGCGCGTCTGCGAAGTTGCCGCTGATCAAGCTATCGTTGATCTCCAGCGTCCCGTTATTATTATAGACGCCCCCGCCTGTCCCGCCGGTACCATAAGAGCCGGCCGCGCAGCCGAACACAGCGCAATTGTTGAGGGTGAGCGCGGACTGATCGTTGTGGACGCCACCGCCAGTGTCTGTCGCAGGTAGACTTCCGCCGCTGATCGTGAGGCCTGCGATCAGGACGACATGGCCGGGCAGGACGTGGAAGATGCGGAATTGGGGAGTGCCTGTCGCTGTGCTGCGCTGCACGGCCAACTGGTCCGATCCGGGCCCGGTGATCATAATATTCTTATCGATCGCAAGCTCGGCACTGGTAAGGGTGATCTTCTGCCCATTGAGAGCCGGTGCGAACTCGATTGTATCGCCGTTGGCGGCAGCGGCGATGGTATCGCGCAAAGAACCTAGGCCGCTGTCCGCAGTATTCGTGACGGTTAGGGTGGCTGCGTGAAGGCCCGGGACGCCCGCTGTCGCGGCGAAAAAGTAAATGATCCCTGCAACCAGGGAGACCGACAATCCGCGCCAAATCGTGAATCGCTCTTGCATGGCAAGTGCAGGGGTTGCTGCCCTCGGCTGTACAGTTCGCCAGAGAGAATCCGGTGCGTCAAGCTTTATCAGTCGCAAGCGTAAATTGAACGTCTAGATTTCAGCTCCCCATTGGCTCATCCCGAGGCCGGGCCTTCAAATCTCCCAAGCGATCTCACGCTTTCGCAAGATGCCGGGCGGTCTCGGCGGGCTGGGCGTCGCATTGCTTGGGTGACGCTATCTGCGACTGGGAGGTCCCTCGTCGTCTGCGCGACTCGGGATGACAACCGCGAACGTGATTTCCTTCTTTCCTCCGCGCTAATCTGCGTAATCTGCGGATAACTTGGCTGCGAAGAAAAAGCGAAAAACGAAACTGCATCATGGACCGCGGCGCGGCCGTCGCGTCAGGGTTGCTGCCCCGATGGTGCGCCGGCAAACCGGTTCCGACGCCTGGACGATCCCCACCCGCTGGCTCAAATTCGTCATCGCGATTTTCCTCCTGCCTCTCTGCGCGATCCTCACCCAGACCTTCTTTACCGTGTTCACCCGCGCGACGGTGACGCAACGGCTTTGGGCGGGCGAGGAGTTCTGGTTCTTTTCGCTGGGGGCGATTCTCTGGCTCATCGCTTTCTTCGGGCTGCCCCGGCCGATGCTCGTTTATGTTTTCGGACACGAACTGACCCACGCCCTTTGGGTTTTACTCATGGGCGGCCGGGTGAGTCGGTTCCGGGTGGGACGTGAGGGCGGACACATCGTGACCGACCGGAACAATTTCTGGATCGCGCTCGCCCCTTATTTTTTCCCTCTCTACAGCCTGATCGTAATCGGCGCCTACGGCCTGCTCGGTTTGTTTTTCAACGTCCAGCCTTACGGCCGGCTCCTCTACGCGCTGATCGGCGTGACCTGGGCCTTCCACTTCACCTTCACCTGCTGGATGATTCCGAAGAAACAGACTGACCTGACAGACCACGGGACCTTTTTCTCTCTCGTCGTGATCTACCTGATGAATTTGCTTCTCCTGAGCATCATGGTCGTGCTCGCGTCATCGCAGATCGGTTTCGTGGATCTCGGCCGCGAGTTCGCGGAGAACACAGAAAAGTTTGCGCACTGGGTGAGCGCGATGTTCGCGCGGTAAGCTTCAAGGAGCGGCGGTTTACAAACCGCCGTCTGCGCTTAGGTCGGCGATTTCAAATCGCCGTTCCTTGATGTGTATAGGCGGCGCAAGGGAGAACGGCCAGGGCGTCGCTCAATCTCAGAGCTTCACCATTGAGGTTGAGATCTCGTCCGGTAAACAATTCCTTCGCTCCTTCGCGCGGAAACGATGCCGGCAATTCCACCGCCGTGTCCTTCCACTTCTCGCCTACCGGCGGAAACCCGACCCGCGACGAAAGCCGCGGCGCCAGAACCGCAATCCACTTCCCTTCGTGCTCACGGGCGAAAGCCACGCAACAGGCGGCAAATTCGCCGGTCACGGTAAGGGGTAGATACTTTCCACGCTGAAAGAGCGAGGCCTGCTCGCGCCGGAAGCGAAGCAGCCGGCTGGTGAGCAACAGCTTGATTCGCCCGTCCGGCCATTCGCGAAGCAGCTCCTCCGGCGAAGCGCTCTCCAAAGACGCCAGCATCTCCCGCCGGAGTTGATAATCGACCGGGCGCCGGTTATCCGGATCCACCAGGCTGAAGTCCCAGATTTCGTTCCCCTGATAAATGTCGGGCACCCCAGGAGCGGTCAGCTTCAAGAGGACCTGCGAGAGCGAATTGATCGCGCCGAGGCGCGCGATTTCTTCCGCTACCGGAAGAAAGCTCGGGACGAACTTGTTTTTCGGCGATGGCCTCAGGACCGCGGCCACGAACTCATTCATGGCTGAATCCCACTGCTCGTTAGGCTGGATCCAGCTCGTGTTCATCTTCGCCTCTTTGAGTGCCTTCGCCATGTAGACCTGAATGCGTTCGATGTATTCCGGGCTCGCTTCGGTGGCGCCGAGTGGCCAACTGCCGAGAAGGGTCTGATAAAAAAGATATTCCTCGTTGGGATCTGGCGCCGACTTCTCGTCGGCGTTCCGTTTCCAACGCCGGTTGATGACGCGCCAGCGCTGGAGATTGCTGCGCCACAGCTGCGGCAGTTCCGAGATTGCCAGGATCCGGGCGCGCACGTCCTCGCTCCGCTTCGTGTCGTGGGTGGAGGTCGCGAGCAACGTCGCCGGCCAATCGCGCTGCCGTTCGAGGTTACGAGCGTGGAACTCGTCCACACTGATTCCGAAAAGCTGGGGCTCGCCGCCGACTTCGTTGAGCGCTACCAGCCGGTTGTAAATATAGAACGCCGTGTCCTCGAGTCCCTTCGCCATGATTGGCCCCGTGCTTTGCTGGAACTTAAGAACGAAATGCTCGTGCTCTCCCCGCGCCTCTTCGTCGAGGTTCTCCGGGAAACGGAGCAACAAGATGTCGCGCAGGAAATTGAAGACCGATTCTTCCAGCGCCGGGTTCCGCCGCTTCGCCGTCGCGACCGCGCGCTCGATGATGGCGCGATCTTCGTCGCTCACCGGTTGTCCGGGCGTGAGGTAGGTCCGATAAACCGGAAAGCAGGCGATCGTTTCCCGGACGGCGCGGGCGAGCGCCTCGAGGGTGAAGTCACGGAACCAGCGATTTTTTTCCGAAAGCCGGTCGAGCATGTCGCCGAGGACATTGACGTCGTTCGCCAGCGATAACCGCATCACCAGGCGCTTTTTCGCGTAGATGAGGTGGCCGAACGGCATCGAATGCCCAATGAAACGTTGGAATGCTTTCGTGATCGCCTGCTCCGAAGACGAGTCCACCAGGAGATTGGAAACCAGCTTCGCGAACTCGTATCCCGTCGTGCCGTGAACGGACCAGTCTCCCGGAAGGGTTTCGTTGCCGGTCAGAATCTTCTCGACCACGAGGTAGATGGCGCGGCCATTGTCCGGCAGCGGAATCCCAAGGGCCGCCGCCGAGCGGCGCTGTAATTTCTCAAAGTATTCCCTCGGCAAATAGAGGCCGTCCGGGTGGTCGATGCGCACGCCGGTCACGGCGCCATTCGCGATAAGCTCAAGGAGGAGCTGGTGCGTCGCGTCAAAGACTTCAGGCAATTCCATCCGGATTGCCGCGAGATCGTTCACGTCGAAGAAACGCCGGTAATTGATTTCCTCCGCCGCGACGCGCCAGAAGGCAAGCCGGTACGATTGATCGTGCAGGAGCGAATCGAGCGCGTCGAAACTGCGCGGATCGCCGGGCGAGCCGTTGATTTGAACAACCGCCTGCTCGACTGCTGCCTGGACTTGAGGAGCTTCGTGGCAGCGCCTTTCGAGGCGCCGTTTGATGATCTCTTTTTCCCGCGCGCGCTCGGCAATCCGTTCCGGATCGGTCTCCGTCCGCCGCGGAAGATATTCCAGGGCCGTGATGATGCTCTGGAATTCCGCGTAAAACTCCTCGCTCTTAAACGGGGCCAGCTTTTCCAAGGCGATCTCGAGAATGTGCCGATAAGTGCCGGGCGCGATCGGGAATTCGTGCTCGTAATAGCGAAGATAGAACGCGCCGGCCTCGAAACGGACCTGGAGCTCGCCGCGTTCGAGGACGCGTCCGTATTGATCCCCCAGAATCGGTAAAAGCACCTTGTCTTCGAGATCGGCCTTGAGCGGCTTCCAATCGATATCGAAAAACGGCGCGTACCGCGAGCTGGGGCCGTTTTCGAGGACGTCCATCCACCAATGATTGAGCGGCTCCCCGATCCCCATGTGGTTTGGGACGAAATCGACGATTTGTCCCATCCCCTGCGCGTGCAGGTCGGCGATCCAGGCGTCGTACTCCTCCCGCGAACCGATGGCCGCATTCAGCTTGTTGTGATCGGTAATGTCGTAACCGTGGAGGCTCTCCGCGCGGGCCTGAAAATACGGCGACGCGTAGCAATCGCTGATCCCGAGCGCATCGAGATACGGCAAGATTTCCCGCGCGCCCGTGAAGGTGAACTGCCGGTTGAACTGCAACCGGTAAGTCGAGCTCGGAATGCGCGGGTGCTGTGGCTGCTGCTTTGTGCTCACGAAAGGGGAGGAAATCTAGACAGGATTTGCGGGATGGACAGGATTCAAAACACGGCAAGCCGCCGAGTGGGTGAGGGCGGGCGCTCCGCCCGTTCACCAAATCAGTGGTTTTCCCAGGCGCTCGTCGAGCGATTTCAGACTCCAGCGCTTCGCCTCGTCCTGCCGGAGAACATAGATTCCGCCAAAGGTTGACGTGATCAGATACGAATTGTCCGACAGGAATAGAATGTCAGTCGGGTCCCAATCCCAATGCGACACGTGACCATCCTTCAACGGAATGAGCTGATGGGTGTTACGAAAGGAAATCAACTTCCTGATTTCGCTGTCGGCGACGCGGAAGAGACCGGTGTCTGCCACGGCGATCAGGTCGCCATTCGGTTTTGCGGCGATTCCGGAGATGGAAAGGTCCGCACCTTTTCCCTTTGGTTTCTCGCCGGCCAGTTGCTTCCACCCTGAAGCACTGCTCGAAACGAGAGCCACCTTTTCATCGCCAGATCGGCCGAGCAAATCGCCCTGAAGCGCGACCCTGTTGTTGAAAACGGCGATGCGATAGTCGCCGTTAGGCTGCCGGCGCAGGACTGATTTCGATTCAAATCCTTCTCCGAACGTGGCCCAAAGCGTGCCGTCGGCGAGGACACAATACCCGAATGTATTCTCCCAGCGCGGCCCGCTCGGGCCCACCAGGTCCGTTTCTTTCCAAACGGTCACAACCCGCGGAGTCGCGTCGAGCTCGAGATACGACAGCTGTTTTTCGTTTTCTTCCCGACCTTCGTCGCGGAAATAAACCTTGTCGCCGTACTGGCGGGGTGGCGGGCCCGAGAGAGGCAGTTTTACTTCGCCGGAATACAATTGCGTCCACGTTTGCTCTTCCCGTCGATAAATGGCGTTGGAGTAAACCAACAGGACGCGGTCGCCGCTCAAACCGAGCTGTGGAATTTCGTCGCTGCGCGGCAGATCAACCAGAACGAGGGTGACCTGGCTCAAGGCTACCAGGCGAAGGGCTTCCTTACTTTTGCCCACCACCCAGAGCCAGTCGCCGGCGACAACCGAATAAGCGATTTCCGTCATCTCCGGCAGTTGGACCGGGCAAATCTGCTCTTTCGTTAGATCCAAGAAATACGGCACCAGGCGGTAGGTGTCGTCCCGGCCCTCGCTCGAAACGAATTCCCGAATCGTCAGAATGACACCACCGCGAAAGCGGGCGAGGAAACGCGCGCGAATTCCATCGTCTGACCGCTTCTTCATGGTCACAGTCGCGGGCGAATCGCTCACGTAGGCGAAGCCAAGCATCAGCTCGCGGACCTTTTCGAAGGCAGCGGCAGCGCGGACTTCTTCCTCCCGCTGTTCCTTTCCTTGCTGCTCCCACGCGGCACGATCGTGCGCGATCTGTTCCTCTAGTTTGATCTCTCTGTGGTTCTCCCGCCGCCAATAAGAGGTGATGATAATCATCGAGATCGATTCCGGGTGAGAAACGCCCAGGGCTGCGAAGTACTGTTGCAAACGAGACCCCGCCCAGAGCGCCCAGCGATTGCGCATCCACATCCCAAGCTCGAAGTGATACTCGATCAGTTTCTCTTCCGGCTTCTTTCGAAATTCCTCTCGCTGTTCTTGAGACCACAGTTTGTCGAGCTCACGGAAGCAATCTTCGAGGTCTTTGGGAACGTAAGCCGGAATTTCACCCGGGGCCTTGTTTTGATGCTTCTTTCGCACCCCCGCCTCTGCCTGAGGAGAAGCGATCAGACACAGGACGCACAAGAGTCCGATCGTTCTCGGACCTATTCCGAGGAGTCGTCGCCGCATTACATTTTTTCGGGAACTTTAATTCCAAGAAGGTCGAGACCTTTGGCGAGAACCCGGCTGCTGAGTTCGCACAAGGCGAGGCGCGAGCTGCGCGCGGGTTCTTCTGCCTTCAAGACGGGACACGCTTCGTAGAAGGAGTGGAAGGCGTTCGCCAGTTCGTAGAGATAATTCGCGAGGATGTTCGGGCGAAAATCGTTCAGGACGGCCGGCACGGTTTCGGCGAACTGGCAGAGTTTCAGCGCGAGAGTTTTTTCCTCGGGCGCCTTAAGCGAAATCTCCCGCGGCGCGGCAAATTGTTCGCCGGATTTGCGGAAGATGGAGCGGATGCGGACGTAGGCGTTTTGTAAGTAGGGCGCGGTGTTCCCTTGGAACGAGAGCATCTTGTCCCAGGAAAAGATGTAATCGGTCATCCGGTATTGGGAGAGATCGGCGTACTTGACGGCGCCGATCCCAATGGTCTTCGCCATCTCGTCGCGCTCGGCCGCCGGCAGGTCCTGGTTCTTTTCGTCAACGATCTTGCGGGCGCGGACGACCGCTTCGTCGAGAACGTCGCGCAAAGCCACGTTGTCGCCGGAACGCGTCTTCATGAGCTTGCGGTCTTCCCCGAGGATGCTGCCAAACGGGATATGACGAAAATCAGCGGTGCGCCCTTCGCGACGCGCGATCTCAAAAATCTGTTTGAAGTGCAAGGTTTGCGGCGCGCCGACGACATACCAGCACGTGTCCCGCTTTAGATCGTCTACCCGATAGTCGACCGTCGCGACGTCGGTGGTGGCGTAGTTGTATCCCCCGTCGCTCTTTCGAATCAGGCAGGGCTTGTCGGCGAGCTCGGGAATTTCCCGGAAGAAGACAACGACCGCGCCTTCGCTTTCTTCGGCGATTCCCGATTTGAGCAGGCGATCGACGATCCCGGCCAGACGGTCGTTGTAGAAACTTTCGCCCCGCTGGATGTCGTAATGGATGTTGAGGATTTGATAGGCTGCATCGAATTCGTGCAGGGAAAGCGTGACGCACTCCTGCCAAATGGCGAAGTTCTCCGGATCGCCCGCCTGCAACTTCACGAGCTCTTCGCGACAGGCTTCGCGCACGGCCGGATCGGCGGTGGCCCGGGCGTTCGTCTCTTTGTAAATCCGAACCAGCTCGTCAATCGGATGCCGCTCGAGGGCCGCGCGATCGAGGAGATTCTTCCAGCCGTAGATGACCATCCCGAACTGGGTCCCCCAGTCGCCGATGTGATTATCGCGAATGACGTCGTGGCCGAGAAACGATCCGATCCGGGCGAGCGCGTCCCCGAGCACAGTGCTGCGAATGTGGCCGACATGCATCGGCTTCGCGACGTTCGGCGAGCCAAAGTCGATGACGATCCGCTTCGGAGCGGCGGCCGGCGCAACGCCGAGCCGCTCGTCGTTTAGAAGCTGCCCGGCGCGGGCCGCGACTGCTTCCCGTTTGAGCGAAAAATTTAGAAAGCCTGGTCCGGCAATCGTAGGCGCATCACCCAGTTCCCCCGGGACCCATTGGCCGCAGAGACGCTGGGCGATCGCGCGCGGGTTTTCCCCCAATTGTTTTCCGAGAATGAGCGCTGCGTTGCTCTGGTAATCGCCAAAACGCGGGTCGGTCGCGGGAGAGATCGCGCCGGCCAGGGGAAGACCCGCTGCCGTGAGTGCCTCCGCGACCTTCTGCTCGAGAAGGGCTTGAAACGTTTCCACCGCTTCTACTTTTGCCCGCCGCTCTCGCGGAAGATCGCCAGGATTTCGTCTGCCGATTTCGCGGCGCCGAGACGTTCGCGCACGCTCCGGTCGTTTAGAAATTTCGCGATGGACGCCAGCGTGCGGAGATGGGTTTGAAATTGATTCTTGGGCACGATGAAAAGGACGACAAACTTCACCGGCGCATTGTCGAGCGCGTCGAACTCGATCCCCTGCGACGACCGCCCGAACGACGCGACCACTTCCTCGATCCGGTCGGAGGAGGCGTGCGGAATGGCGATGCCGAAACCGATCCCGGTGCTCATCGTTTCCTCGCGCTGTTTGAGCGACGCGAGAATGCTTTCGCGGTCTTCCGCCTTGATCTTTCCCTGGGCGACGAGGAGGTCGATCAGCTCGACGATCGCGCTCCAACGCTCCGTCGCTTTCATTTCGGGAATGATTTGCTCAGCAGAGAGTAGGCTGGCCAGAGACATGCAGAATTCCCAGTGGGGCCGAAAGCTTAACGTGAGGCTTTCGGATGACAAGCGTGTTTTGGCTTTGGCCGCCCCCGGGGCCAAAGCCCCTCTTGCTCTTGTCCGCCACTCGGACGGACTCGCCTGTGGCGAGCTCTTAATCTTGCTCTTAATCTTGCTCTTGATCCTGGTAACCCGCTCGGCGGCAACAAAGACGATCACGAGCAAGAGCAAGAAAACTTTGGCGGTCGCGTTCGGCCTGTTCCTCGCCTTGGGGTCTGTGAAAGCCGAGCCCGCGATGTGGG
>JBAPMH010000692.1:0-2862 GCA_049278515.1 Chthoniobacterales bacterium | reverse complement strand
GTTTCGCTTCGATCGTCTCGATCATCGACTGAAAGATTTTCAGTCCATCCGCGCTCCCCAGCCGTGACTCACAGGCCCGGTCCGGATGCGGCATCAACCCAAACACGTTCCCCTCTCGATTGCAGATCCCGGCGATATTCTCGATTGAGCCGTTTGGATTTCCCGAAGCCTCCACCCGGCCATCATCGGTTGTGTAACGGAGAATCACTTGCCGGCGCTCATTCAATTCTCGCACGGTGTTTTCCTCGGCGAAGTAACACCCCTCCCCATGCGCGACCGGGATTCGCAAAAGCGATCCCTGGGGACAGCCACGGGTAAAGGCAGAGTCAGCCACTTCCACCCGCGTTGTCACCATCTGACAGACAAAATGGAGCGAGCGATTTCGGACGAGCGCGCCGGGCAGCAAACCGATTTCGCACAGGATTTGAAACCCGTTGCAGATCCCGATGACCAGGCGGCCGTTGCGCGCTTCGCGCACCACGCTCGCCATGATCGGCGAGAACCGCGCGATCGCTCCGCAGCGCAGATAATCGCCATAGGAAAAACCGCCCGGCAGAACGATCGCGTCAAACCCGTCCAGCGCGGTCTTTTTGTGCCAGACGTATTCAGCCTGTAAACCCGCGATCCCATTCAACGCCGCGAGACAATCCTGGTCGCAATTCGAACCCGGAAACTGAATAACAGCGAATTTCATTCGATCCTTCTTCTCCTCTCAACTCTCAACACTCAACTCTCTCCACCTCTCACCACCTCGTAATCTTCAATCACCGGATTCGAAAGCAGATCGCGGCAAAGATCGTTGAGCCTGGAATCAAGATTCGGCGTCTTGTCGTCCACTTCGATCTCAAGGTACTTGCCGATTCGAACCGAATGAACCTCCGGCATCCCCAGATGCTGCATCGCATCGCGGACCGCGGCTCCCTGCGGATCCAGCACCGCGGCTTTCGGCGTCACCAGCACTTTGAGCTTCATCTCTCAATCAGAACCCGAAATTCGGTCCAAGTCCAATTGGGAGGCTCATTCCCTCACCACCGCCGTCGGTTTCTTGTCCTCGCGCAGCCCAAGAAAAACCGGCTGCCGCAATTTCCCATCTCGCGTCCACTCCGCGAATTTCACCTGACAAACAAAAACCGGATTCACCCACTCGATCTTGCGCATCATCGCGGGCGTAATTCCGAGGACCCATTGCCCACCCTGTTTAGACGGCAGATCGGCAAACGGGCAACTATCTCGTTTCTCGCCCTTCAGTTTCTTGTGAAGCGACGCGAGCGATTTGGTGTTGAATCCCGTTCCCACCTTGCCGGCAAACAGGAGTTTCTTCTTTTTGTCGTAATAACCCACGAGGACCGCGCCGAAATGCTGCCGCGCCCCCTGCGGCGGCGTAAACCCGCCGATCACGAACTCCTGTTGGTTTACACACTTCAGCTTTATCCAGGCGCCGCTGCGCCGGCCGGCTTCGTAAACGGAATCCCTGAGCTTGCCGATCAATCCTTCGAGCCCGCGTCGTTGCACCTCGGGCAGCAATCTCTCCGCGTCGCCGCCGATCTCGCCCGAGTAGCGGATCGGGTCGCCCACTCCTTCGCAAATTTTGGCCAGCACTTCCTTTCGCACCGTCAACGGCAGCCCGGCCATTCCGCGGCCGTTTAGCTGCATCAGGTCGAAGACATAAAAACAAATGGGCGACTTGCGGCCCTCCATTTCGAGACCCTGGAGCAATTGAAACGAAGAGCGGCCTTCGTCGTCGAGCGCGACCACTTCGCCGTCGATCACGCATTCATCAACCGGCAACTCCTTTATCGCCTCTGCGACTTCGGGATAACGCGCTCGCAGCTCGTTTCCATTGCGCGAAATCAGACTCACCTTCCCCCCGTCCCGGATCGCGCAAGCGCGAATGCCGTCGAACTTCAGCTCGTAGCTCCAATCGCCTCCCGACGGCGGATCGTCCACCAACCGCGGCTTCATCGGATCGATAAACCGCGGCCTGGCTTTGGGGAGTTTTGCTAACGCCGCGTCCGGAATTGTAGGGCGACCGCTCCGGTTGCCTCCTTTTCCCTTCGGCAGGCGACGCGCCTGCCCTACAATTTCACCTTCATCTTTTTTTTTAAGCGCCGTCTTGATCCGCGCCTTCAGCCGGGAAGCGCCGCTCTTCTGTTCCTCGCGATTCGATTGCCATTCCGCATCTTTCTCCGCGGCGATCTGCGCCATCGTCCGTCCCGTTTTCACCGATTGATCGTCGCGCTTCTTCGAGATCGGCTTGACGCTCGACCCGCTTTTCAAGAGCAACCATTGCGGTTTACCCGCCTCCATCCGCGTCCGGATCAGCGACCATTCCCCCTTCGCTTTCTCCCCATCCATCACCATGTGCATCCGGCCATCCTTGAGCGCCTTTATCGGGTCCTCCCCATAGACGTGGTAATGCCCCCGGTCCCACACCATCACCGTCCCGCCGCCATATTGCCCCTGCGGAATGATTCCTTCGAAGGTCGCGTATTCGACCGGATGGTCCTCGACTTCCACCGCCAGATGTTTCTCAGCCTTTTCCCACGGCAGCCCCTTCGGCACCGCCCAGGATTTCAGCACCCCGTCCATCTCGAGCCGGAAATCGTAGTGCAACCGGCTGGCGTCATGTTTTTGAATCACGAATCGGCACGCGCCTTTGACCAGCTTCGGCAATGGCTTCCCGCTCGGCTCCGCCGTGACCTTGAAGTCTCGCTTCCTTTTGTATTCGGCTAATCCCATCTCACTCCCACGTTAAACGCGATCACGCCGATTTCACGAATTTGTAGCGCGCGGACAAGAAGCAGCGCTGGTGGATCGGGCGCTCCACCGCGCGATGAGCGGATCATGCATGCGACGCTGGGT
>JBAPMH010000691.1:0-1850 GCA_049278515.1 Chthoniobacterales bacterium | reverse complement strand
GTTTCGGATCGCTCGGGTCGGGGGAGACCGTTACCGGCAACCAATCTGCCGGCGTTGTCCTGGGAATCTGGGGCAGGAAATCCTGGAGCCACTTCGCGAATTCCTCCGGAGACAGGACCCGTCGCATCGCGTCCGCTTCCCCGAGGCAGGGCGAAAGGAAATCCTCGCCCGAGGGCTCGTAATTGAGAGCGCAATTCTTGTCCGCCGAATAGAACTGACGCGCCTTCGCCGTGAGCAGCTTCGCGAATTCTTCGTTCCCGGAGGCGCGCGCGTAATCGAGCATAAGGCCGAGGGAAAAACCGGATTGGTTGTGCTCGCCGATGCGCACCGGGTGGGAGAGCTTCGGAAGCCAGGTTTTGAGGCGCTCGAGCGCCGCTTCTTCGAGCGGACGCAAATTCGCCAGCATCTCGCGCGCTTCGGGATCGTCCCATTCGCGCAGTTCCACGGCTAGCTGGAGCAACCACGCCAGTCCATAAGGACGCTCGAAACTCGCCCGGCCGTCTCCGCGCAAATAGGCTGCCTCCTGTTTCAGATTGTCGGCCGTCAAGCTCTTGCGGAGCGCGGCGCGGGCCGGCTTCGCAAACGGCGCCTCCGGGAAACTCTTCGCCAGGCGCGCGAGCAGCCAGTGTCCGTGCACGGACGAATGCCAGTCGTAGCAACCGTAGAAAGCCGGCGTTAATTTTCTGGGCGGAGCGACGTCGGCGTCGCCATTCAAAACGTGGCTGATCTTGTTCGGATATTCCTTCGCGACACAGGCCAGGGCGAGATTTGCGAAACGTTCCGCGGCCGCGGCGTCGAACTTTGGTGAAGGATCGCCCGCGCTCGCACCGGTGGTCAGGAGAAGCAGAACAACAGGGACCAGGGCCTTCGTCATCGCCGCAATGTAACCCAATCCGCTCCCCGACAAACCGGCTTGACGCCGCGCAACGAGATTGGCGATTCTAGCGGGCGAAGCCAAACGGGCTTCGCGAAACCTCAAGCCACATTCTTATGAAACAGATTGCTTTCATTGTTTTACTGGGCGCCGGTCTGGCGCTTTCCTCTCTGGTTTTTGCCGCCGAAGAAAAGGCGAAAACGGAGACCGCGGCGGCGAGCTCGGAACATGTCATGTATGCCGCCGCCGACTTGAAGTGGGGCGACGGTCCACCTTCATTGCCGGCGGGCGCGAAAATCGCCGTGTTGGAAGGCGATCCCAAGAAGGAGGGATTGTTTACCATTCGCCTCCAAATGCCGGCGGGTTTCAAAATCCCGGCCCACACCCACCCGACGGCGGAACATGTGACCGTGATTTCGGGGACGCTCAATCTCGGAATGGGTCCCAAGTTTGATGAGGCCACGGCCAAAGCCATGACGGCGGGAGCGTATGCGGTGATGCCGGCTGGAATGCAGCACTTCGCCGGGAGCAAGGAAGGATGCATCGTTCAGGTTCACGCCATGGGCCCCTTCGAGGTCAAGTATGTGAATCCGGCCGACGATCCTCGCCAGGCCAAGAAGTAGGAGTAAGCGTCGCTTCCCCGGGACGAATGCGGCCGACGACCAAGCGATGGTTGCTGACTCTCGCGGTGGTCTGCGCGGCGGCGTCAGGCTATTTCCTGTTCACAACCGTGGTCTGTCCGGGCCCCGGCCGGGTTGAAAGCAAAAGCTCTCAGCTTCCCCTCCCCAGCACCTTCCTTCCCGATCGGCTCCCGGAATTCCAAAAAATCCTGACCGGGTTTCTCCAGGGGGGTGATTACCTCCGTTTGGGCTGGTCCGAAGACAAGGGCCTGCGCGATACCGGCCCTTTTATCAACGGCAAATCATACGGCGTTCATCCGACGGTTAAGATCTATTATTCGCCCGAGATCATGACC
>JBAPMH010000690.1:0-7744 GCA_049278515.1 Chthoniobacterales bacterium | reverse complement strand
GCGGTCACTCTGCCCTCGGCGCCCTCGGCCGCCTGGGCTCGGCTGGCGGTCGATCGCACCGTCGTCTCGCCGGATGTCGCCTACGTCTTTGGCGCGGCCGGCAGCGCCGCCCATCTGTGGCGACGATCGGGAACGACCTGGACAAAAATCACGACGCTCCCGGCGACCCCTCCGCTGAACATCAACCAGGCCTGGTACGATTGGTTCGTCGCCGCGCCGCCGGACGATACGAAGCAGGTCTTCATCGGCGCCATTGATACCTATCGAGGGACTCTCGGCGCCGGTTGGACGTGGAAATGTGTCACCACGCAGGGGGCCAAAAGCATTCACCCCGATCAGCATTGCCTCAGCTTTTCGCCCGCAAATTCCAAGATCATCTATGCGGGGAACGACGGCGGAATTTACCGATCCGCGGATAGCGGGGACAACTGGACGGCGATTAACAAAGGTCTTGGCATCAGCGAGCTGGAATATCTGGGGAGCGATCCGACGACTTGGAAGTGGCTCATGGCTGGAACTCAGGACAACGGAACGATCCGCTTCACCGGTTCGCCCATTAGTTGGGACCACATCGCCGATGGCGACGGCGGGGACTGCGGTGTGAACCAGTCAAATCCAAGTGTCGTTTATCACTCGTACTTCTCCGTGACCCTCGAGCGTTCGACGAATAAGGGGAACAGCTGGACGTCGCTCAACCCGCCGAGTGTCCAGTCATTGTTCTACCCGCCCGTGGAGGTCGCCGACCTGACTGTCGCCATCGGAGGCGCGTCTCTGGTCGTGACCAGGACTGGGATTGCGCCTTGGACGACTGTGGCCCTGGCCTTGGGCGGCGAGCTGCCCTCCGCGATGCGTGCAATCGACCCGAAAACGATTTTGATCGGCACGACCGGCGGCCGCCTGCTGCGGATGTCGTGGAATGGCGCTAGCTGGGTCAAGACCGTGCTGACGGCACCCTCCGCGCCGCGTTACATCAGCTGTATCGCGGTCGATCCCAGTAACACCAGTCGCTATTGGGTAACGGTTTCGCAACTCGGCGGCGGCCTGGTTTACCGTTCCGATACGGCCGGAAGCACCTGGGTGAATTGCACCGCGGGCTTGCCCAATATCCCAATGAACTCGGTCGTCGTGGACCCGGCAAACTTCAAACGGATTTTTGTCTCGGCCGACGTCGGTGTTTATCAAAGCCTGAACAACGGCGCGAGCTGGGCCAACTTTTCGACCGCGCTGCCCAACGCCATGGCGGTAGACCTGATTCTGCACAAGAAAGATCGCATCCTAATCTGCGCCACCCGCAACCGCGGGGCGTGGGTGATTCCCGTCCCGTGACCTCAATTACGATGCCAAGGAAAATACCATGAACCTTATCGAACTATTATTTCGGATATCACCGGATGGCGGGAGCGGATCACTAGAGTTAGTCATCGCCGCCGTCCTCCTGGCGCTGGCGACGTCGGCCGTCGTTCGACGGAAATTCGGCTGGCGCTAAACCCGGCCCACTTCTGATGTCGGTCGCCGCTTTTTAGTGGCCGGCATGTATTTCCAATGGCGCGGCTTTCCTTCGGAGAGCCATTCGATGGATTTGGCCAGTCGTTGCTGACGAGTCTCCTCGCGTTTCGCTTCGCCCACCCACTCGACGTATTCGCGCCGGTGACTCGGCGAAAAATCCTCGAACGTTTTTCGCGCTTTCGCGTTCTTCTTCAACGCCGCCGTGAAAGAATCCGGAACCGTAAAGGGTTCTTTCTTCTTCCGTTTGGTCTGCCAGGGCGCCTTGATCCCCGCGTCATTTAACGCCGCCGCTTTTTTCACATATCCGATGAGCGTTTTCTCAGAGGGCAAATCCGCCAGCGACCTGATGCAGCCGAAACTGCCCATCGCAGTTTTCTCGGCCGTTTTGTCGCGATCGAGAATGAGCTCCGCCTTCCAGAACCCAAAAACGCAGTGTTCCTTGAACGCGCCCATCCCGCACATCACGCCCTTGTAATCGAAGTGAGGCATCGACCATTTCAATGTCTCCTGGACGCCGGGACAGCCGGCATGAACGACCTTGCGCAAATGCTTCAGGATCGGTTTGGCGAAGTCGGCCGATTTCGCAATGTAAGCGTCAACTCTGGGATCCTTGGTGGCCATGGGCACTCCTTTGGGTTGGGTTCGACCGGAGAATACAGGGGCGCGAAAGTTTTTGTCGAGTCGCAAGGTCCATTCGGGTAAGCTCCAAATCGGATGACGGGCATCATCGTTATTGTTGCTTACCGGCCAAAGTCCGGACACGACCAGGAGCTGCTCGAACTTGTGCGCGGCCGAGTGCCGACTTTGCGAAAGGAAGGGCTGGTGACCGATCGCGTTCCGGTCATCATGCGCGCGAAAGACGGCACCATCATCGAAGTGTCGGAATGGAAATCGCACCAGGCCATCGAGGAAGCGCACCGGAACCCGCGCGTCCTGGCGATGTGGGACAAGTTCTTCGCTATCTGCGATTGCGTCCCGCTAAAGACGGTCCCGGAAAGCGAGACGATGTTCGCCGGCTTCGAGCCAATCGCCGACGTTGGCTGAAGGAATGTCGACGACGCCACCGTTTCGGTAAGAATAGGCTGTCATCCCGAGGCTGGCGAAGCGCGCCGAGGGATCTCTCAGTCGCCAATCCGCTTCCGCGAAGTTAAGACCGTCTACGTCAGAGCGGTCCCTGCGCATCGCTTGCGTGCCGTAATCTGTAACTGAGAGGTCCCTCGCCGTCTGCGCGGCTCGGGATGACGCTTGAAATCGCAAACGCGCGTCGCTATCTAAGCGACCCAGCCGTTGCGGTAGCGCCAATCGCTGGACCGGCAACAACCAGTTCGAAAAATCGTTTACAGAGCTGAGAGGCCAAACTTTTCCAGCACCATGTCGGCAGTCTGCAAGGCGCCTTCGACCCACCCCTGAGCGTCCGAATAGGCTTCGCCACAGATGTAAAGCGGGAGCTTCGCAATCGGTTTTACAATCTGCTTCTTCACTTCCCAACTTTTCACGCCGATGTTCCAACTGTTCCAGCCGCCCCCAAACGGATCATCGCCCCAATCCCGGAAGGCCGCGTTGTTGACCTGGGGCGTGTAGTCGAGCCCGTGGATCACGGCGAGCTGGCGGGCCACTTCGGCCACCATCCGGCGCGGCGCTTTGTACTGGCACCAGTCACTCTTCGGATCTTTTGGGCAATCGCCTGCGAAAGCATCGTCGAGCTCCGCCACCTCGCGGCCCTCCTGCCATGCCTGGCGGCGTTGCGGGCGCAAGCCGTCCCAGAAGCCAATGTTCGTTCCGTCGTCATAACTGGCCATCAACATCGCGGGACCGTCGGTTGCAGGCGTGCCGTCGTCCTTGGGCCAGTAATAAGTTTGCCGGACAGGAAGATCGGTGACGGTGCGGCCGGCCTTGACCGGGACGAAGGCGCCGGTGGCATCGGTGTAACCAGCGGCCATCCACCAGGGATTGGCATACGTAGTGAATACTTTGAAGAGGGGGCGCGGTGTTACGCTCGCGATGAGACCCCTAATTTCGCGCAGGAGTGGACTCGTGGGCGCCAGCAAATCCAATGAACGCCGCGGCATGGCCAGGATCAGCGATCGCGCGCGAACCGTGCGCCGCCCTGTTTTCAGCGCGAACGCGCCGTCCACCCACTCGAAACCATCCACCTTTGCTTTGAGATGGATGTTGGCCGCGCCAAAAAGTTTCGCCAGGGACTTGGGCACTTCCTGGAATCCCTTTTTGAAGCCTTTGTAAACGGGATTGATCCCAAAGTCCGACAGGTACCATGGAATCGCATCGGCGGCGTTCCAGTTCGTCAGCGTCGAATTGTAGCCGCCGGCATCCACGCCGAGCTGGTAAGCTTCGCCGCTGATCACCCGCAGTAATACATTCCAGAAACCCTGCTCGTACAAGGGAACACCGCCGAAGGTCGCTTTCTGGGCCATTTTCCGCCGTTGCGATTCGCCGAGTTTCGCGTTCGTGATTCCGGGCACGATCTGCTCGATAGCATTGAGGACGATGTTACCGGGGCCTCCGCCGCGCTCGATGAACGAGAGATGATACGGTACTTTGGAAGGGGTGTTACTAAAGTCTGCGAGCCGGAGATAAGTTCCGCGCAGGTAAGCGAGGTTCTGAGGTTGGTCCACTGGGAAATCGTAGAGCTCGATGCGTTGGGCCGGCGGCAGTTCGGAGTTCAGGACATCGATGAGGCGCGAAATTCGGGGCTGGGTGGCGGGAAGAATGCGCATGCCGCCCAGTTCCGCCACCATGTTCGGGATGTCGGGCGGAGTCACCGAAAGCAGTCGTCCCCCGATGTGATTGCCGCCCTCAAAAACAGCGATCTTGCGTTTCGGGTCCTCTTGCTGGAGACGCCAGGCGCTGTAAACACCTGAGACGCCGCCGCCGACGATAGCGATGTCGATGTCGATTTTTTTGTTAGCCATGATGGGGAATTCTCCGTGGTATTCTGGGGCCGCAGCGGGTGGGGTTACGCCGCGGCGTTGGTTTTTTAGAGGATGGTTTTGTGCCGAATTAGAAAATGAGCGGGACGTGCGCCGTTGGGCGGCGAGCCTCCTGGGCCCTCAAAGCCGGGCCTTGCGCGCCATGGAACACGTCGAGAGGCGGTTGCGCGGAATAACGGGAGGACGGCGCCACGGCTTTCGCATCGGCAGGTGCCACCTCGGTTGGCGGCGGCGCGGGCGTAGCCTGCGCAGTGCGCAAGTCCAGGATGTAGGACTGTTGCGTTTTCAACACATGGTCGATGCCGCGCCGCACCGCGGCTCCGACCTCGTTGGGATGTTGGACGACCTCGCCTTCCTGACCGCCGAGAGCCTTGGCCAGTGCCACGAAGTCGAACAGGGGTCGCTCGAGACGCAGATAATCGGGGTCGGTGGTCTTGGGCTGCCATTCGTAGCCGGGGGCTGAGCCATAGGCGCCGATGACCTGTTGCAGGCCGAGCTGCAACGTATGGTATTCGTGATTGTTGGTGATGAGATAGAGCACACCGAGATTGCGGTGCGCCGCCGTCCACCACGTCTGGGGGTAGAAGAGCGACGAGCCGTCGCCGGTAGCGGCGACGACCAGGCGCGTGGTGATGCCCTGCCAGCCCGAGCTTTCGAGCTTGATGCCCAGCGAGGCTGGCAGCGACCAGCCGAGCGAGCCGCCGGCCACACAGTAGTAGCTTATCGGTGCGGCCGCTTTAGTCCCCAGCGGCAACAGATATTGAAACGGCGCCGGATCGGAAACCGCTTCGTGCACGTAGACGAACTGCTTTTCCAGACCGCGCTCTTGGATTTCGTAGCGTAGCGCCTCGGCGATAACGACCGCCCAGATTTCGTCCTGCTTCATTGCGGTCGCCAGGTACGCTTTCCAGGACTTGCGCCGGTCGGCGTCAAGCTTGCGCAGGTTCGCGTTGCGCTTCGCCACGCCGGTCGGTGGGTTCTTGCGGATTAGGGCGTTGATTAGCGGCAGAGTGGCTTTGATGTCGCCGAGAATGGCCGCCTCACCATAGTAGTTCTTGCCGATGTCCCAAGTGTTGTTGGTCAGTTGAATCTGCCGGACGCTGGGCGGAATCAGGGCGCCGCTGGAGTATTTGAAAACGGCAACTTGCGCCTGGACTCCGAAGCCGCAGAGAAATGCGACGTCGTGCTCCTGGAACACGCCCTGCATCCCCGCCTGGCTGCCGGGCAGCTCGCCCTGCCAGTGGAAATCGTCGTTCGGAAAATTCGCCACGCTGCTGAAAGTCTGGAGCAGGACGGGCGCGCCGAGCAGCTCGGCTAAGTCCTGCAGTTCCGGCCACGCATCGGCGTAGCCAACCGCGTCGCCGGCGACGATGATCGGGTTTTTCGCCTGGGCCAGAAGTGCTGCCGCCTGCTGGATCGTCTCCAAGTCGCCGGTAAAATGGGATGAGATTTGGGTGACGCCTTGAATCCGGTCCTCGTCGCCGATGCGACGCATCGTGAACTCCCAGGGGATGGAGACGAACACCGGCCCGTTGGGCGGCGCCATCGCTTCCTTGAAGGCGCGCTGCAGGACAAGCGGCATCTCGTCGGGGGTACGCACTTCGTGGGCCCATTTGGTGTATTGCCGCGCCAGATCGACCAGGTTCGAGGCGAGCAGAGGCTCCTGCGTTATCAACTCGTTTTGCTGCTGGCAACAAAGGATCACCAGCGGCATTTTGGAGCGCCAGGCGTTGAACAGATTCCCGATGCTATGCGCAATGCCCGGCGTGATGTGGACAACGAGGACCCCGGGCTTGCCGGTCATTCGGGCGGAACCCATCGCGGCTCCGATCGCGATGTTCTCATGCAGGCACTCGATGTATTCGACCTCGTTTTCCGGATAAGACGTCCCGTCGATGATGGGAATTTCATTCGTGCCGGGGACGCCGAAAATGTAGTGGATCCCAAGCTCGCGCAGGATGTCGAACACATAATCGCGGGTCCAGCGCTTGGGCTCTTGAGTCGTTTCAGTTGCCATGCGGTCTCCTTGGGGTCTCCGGAAAAAGAAAAACGCAATCTTGCCCTGGCTGACCCAGCGGCATCGTGGCGGGAGTAAGTCTGGCTTTCGCTAAATCGAGGCGGGGATGATTCGAGCGAACCGGCGCACGGAGGGTAATCATGTTTTGGGGAAACCGAGGGGTTGCCTCAATGTAGGCAATGGCCTCCGGGTTTGTGAAGCGCGAAATTGACCTGACAGTCGATTTCATTGACAACGAATGTGGACAGATTAGAAACCGGCGGTCCTTTTTCCGATTGATATGACGAACGCGGAATTCACGGCGACTAGAAGAACATTCGGTCAAACAATGCGGCCGGACGTTTGGTGGGCTCAGCCGCTCCTCGTTTTTCTAGGGCTGGGAGCCTTTATCGTTTATTCCACTTGGGCGGCGTTCCAGGGGAACCACTACCATTTTGGCCCGTACCTTTCGCCGTTCTATTCGCCGGAGCTTTTTGGCGATTCACCCCACAGCTGGTTCGGTCCGAAACCGGGCTGGTGGCCAGCCTGGCTGCTCTTTTCCCCGGCGCTCCTGATTCTCTGGGCGCCGGGCGGATTGCGGCTGACCTGCTACTACTATCGCGGCGCCTATTACAAAGCGTTCTGGGCCGATCCGCCGGCGTGCGCCGTCGGCGAGCCGCGCAAGACATATCTGGGCGAGCGCTCGTTCCCTTTGGTCATGCAGAATGTGCACCGCTATTTTCTCTACCTCGCGATCCTGTTTGTCATTGTCCTTGCGATCGACGTTTGGAAAGCCCTTTGGTTTGTCGATCCGGCGACCGGAAAAACTACGTTCGGCCTTGGGGTCGGCACCCTGGTGCTCGCCGTGAATGTTTATCTGCTCGGCGCATTTACCTTCGGCTGTCACGCGTTGCGCCATTTGATTGGCGGCTTTCGCGACCAGCTCTCGCGCTCGCCGGCTTGTTACCAGGCGTATCGTTGCGTGAGTTGCTTCAACCGCCGGCACATGCTCTTCGCCTGGCTCAGCCTTTTCTGGGTCGGCTTCACCGATCTTTACGTCCGTCTTTGCTCGATGGGCGTCTGGCACGACTGGAGAATCTTCTAGCGCATGCCCGAATACGAAACTTTCGAGCACGACGTTCTTGTCATCGGCTCGGGTGGCGCCGGGCTGCGAGCCGCAATCGAGGCCTCGGCCGCGGGCGTTTCGGTGGGGATGGTTTGTAAATGTCTGCTCGGCAAGGCGCACACCGTCATGGCCGAAGGCGGGATCGCCGCCGCGCTCGCAAATGTGGAC
>JBAPMH010000689.1:0-3222 GCA_049278515.1 Chthoniobacterales bacterium | reverse complement strand
ACATCCAGGACCAGCCTAACAAGTCGCCGGGCCCGACCTGATCGATGATGACCGGCTCAGCCAGCCGGCCGTTTGCTTCGAGGACCACGCTGCCACTTTCGATGAGGTAAAAGCGGGTGGCCGGTTCGCCCTCACGGAAGATTACCTGGCCCGCGGCGAAGTGAATCAGCATGGCGCAGTCGGTCAGGAGAGCCAGTTGGGTCCGGTTCATCCCGGCGAGGAATGGGTGCAATGCCACCCGTGTAGTCATCGGTTCGATTGCGGTTTGCGGTTTCATAATCGGTCGGATTGCCATGGTCACCTGGACTCCATTCATGAGAGCTCCTGTTCCTTTTCCCGGACGACGAGCACCGGGCACGGAGCGGCCCGCACGACCCGCTCCGCGGTGCTCCCAATGCAGAAATGTTTCCAGCCGGTGTAGCCATGGGTGGCGATCACGATGAGATCGACATCGGCTTCCTTGGCCGCTTCGACGATTTCGTGCGACGGAACGCCGGCCCGGACTTTCCAGCGCGGTTCGTCACTTTGATGGCCCACCGAGGCGACGAGTGAGCGCAAATTCTTTTCCGCCTTCGTGAAATCGGTCTCGGAAAAAGCTACGGCGCCAGGAATGGCGACCAAGCTCGCCGAGGCCGGCGGCTCGAGGACATAAAGGAGAGTCAGCTCGGCGCCAAATTCCGCGGCGAAACGAAGCGCGTGTCTAAGTCCGTTTCTGGAGGCAGGAGAGAAGTCGATTGGCGCCAGAATCTTGTTGAACTGCAAGCCTGAACTAGTCGCCGCTTTTCGAGAGGTTCTCCGCCCCGCTGTGCTTGCTGTCATAACAAGACCTTGCGCCGATCCACGGTTTCTGGCTCATCCGTGTTTGTTAATCCTTGGTCGTTTCTTGTTATTCACCGCGTCAGCTCGCCAAGGCGAGGCCGTGAGGTGCTTAACTTACCGAGCCAGAGGGCGGCGAACCTTAATCCCGAAGGGAAAAAGCGGGGTTGGACGATTTTGTTGCCATTCGGGAGGCAATCTCCACTTGAGGATCAAAAGCAGGTGAATTACCTGGCTTCCATTTCCACCCTTCCCGAGGGCGCGGTATCCATGACCGCGCCCAGTGCTCTCTGCATCCGGAAGGCCAACGCAGGAGCAGTTCAAGTCCTACCGGTCAAGTTCAACCACCGAGGCGTCTTTCCCGATCGGCGTCAACAAGACGGCGTGATAATTATCGGCGGAATAAACGAAAGCGATCGCAACAATTTGTCCTTTGTCGTTAATCGCCGTCGCCGAATCGAGCCGGTAATCTATGGCCGAATCTCCAATCAGGTCGTTCAGGTTCCGCATTAAGCCGTTGCTGTAAACAAAGGCCACCTTCTGCGAGTAGATCGGGCCGGGATATGGGCCCGGGAGATAGCTGTAACCCACTACTTGATCGCTGCTATTGACCCCCAGGGCGAAGCTGCGATCGCTCTCCATGGAAGCGCCGCCGAGCGAGCCGAGATCGAGCATCTCCTTGCCGTCATGAAGGAAGGCATGAACGCGATCGTTCCCCTTATCGATCGTCGAGTAGCCTACGACATGACTGTTCGGGTTGATGAACGTGCCGTAACTGAAGTCACCCGCGAGGGTCCCCAGATCGAGCATTCCTGTCTTGGCGTGCCAAATGAACGCATGGGTTACCCCAAAATCGCTCTTGGTTTGAGAGTTGCCCGTCACAAACCCGGAGTCATTGATTCCCCAGGCCTGCGCGAATTGCCCACCCAACGTGCCCAGATCGACCATGCGAGCCAACCGAGTCGTGCCATCGGGAACGTTCACCAGGAACGCCCTGGCACCTTCACTATCGAACTTTTGACTGCAAAAGCCGACCACCTGACCAGAGGCATTAATGCTATTGGCCCGGCTGAACGGCCAGCTTCCCTTTAGAGTTCCCAAATCCCGCACCGACCCATTACTGAACAGGGCAGCATGGCTGAAGGATCCGCCCTTGAAGGTCGCATCACCAACCACCTGTCCGAAGTCATCGATTCCGAATCCACGGCTAAGACCGTTAGGATCCCATCCGATTTCCTCCATCTCTTTGACGAAGCGATAGGCGGCTCCACCCGAGGTGCCGGCCACCCAGCCCGAGTTGTTAATCGCGGCGGCGGTGCTCACGGTCTCCTTCTTGTTAGGGAGATACCCCAGATCCGTAAGGCCGTACTTTTGAGCGCCCACGCTCGATACCCCGATCGCGCAGCACGCGGCCAGGGCAATTACGTATTTCTTGGTTTTCATATTGCCATATTCTTTCATGTTGTTGTTGTTGTTGTGTGTTCGCCTGGTGTTTTCCGGACGAACGTTTGTTTTCATCGAAGCTAGAGTAACCACCCAGGCACCAAGCGCTGCGCGCCCCTTGGTATTTGCTAGGCCGATATTGTTTCCCTCGAAGAACTAGTGGACAGGCCTCAGCAAGGGGTTCCGAGATTCGTGCCGCCTGCTTACGGGTCTTTTATCCTTTGCTGCTCGCCAATTGGCTTTTCAAAGCAGTCATGGCCGTTGCGGGACGGGAGCCGCTTCACGTAATGCGCAAGCTCCTGGTCGGCGCCGGACGTGTCAGTTACCAGGAAGCTTGGAGTTCTCGCCTGCCGGCTCGCCGTGAATAAAACAGATTCTTAAGCGACCTTCGAAGATTCCGGTTCCACGGAACGGACTCTACCATAAGCCGCTGCGACGGCATGCCGGCGATCGGTGCCGCGCTCATGAATGGCCAGCGTCTTAGTCCGCTTTGCTTGCTCCCATTGATACATAACGCAATTCAGGCGCTTCAAAAATTGGTAACCGAACGAGGAATTTTGCTCGCAATACTCCAGGAGGATTGCCGCGTCGAAGAAGATCGCAGTGGTTGGCTCAACCGTGCGCGCTGTGGATGTCCGGAGGTGAGGTGGAAACATCCACGACCATCCCAACATCGGATCGCCTAATCCGCAGCTCGACTCCAGGTTCACCTTTCCGGTCTCGATCAGATAAAACCGGTCCACGACATCGTCTTCCCGAAAGATCACCCGTCCCTCCTGGAATTGGGCAGCTCCCGCGCAGTCCGCCAGCATCGCTAATTGGCCTCGATTCATCCCGGCGAAAAAGGGATGCCGCGCCAGCCGGGCCGTCATGCTCGTCCTTTCGACCGCCGTCGGCGCCAGGTTTTCATTGTTCACCCTGTTATTTGAAGTGGAGGAGAAATCTAGTGGCACCACATTGTTC
>JBAPMH010000688.1:0-1802 GCA_049278515.1 Chthoniobacterales bacterium | reverse complement strand
GCACAACAGTGCGGCCGTCGATCCGGTGAGCCGCGCGCACGCGGGCGGGCACCTCGCCGGCCTCGATTTCGAACTGGGCTGACGTGCCGCGGCACCCCGTCGCCGATGCAACTGTGGTGCAACCCTCTCGCTCCTACTCTGAGTGACGACCGACACATTTGTCGCCCACGAATTGCAGGAGAGGTTGTTCCAATGACTGTTTATGCCCGCCCGGGCACGGACGGCTCCGTGATGTCCTTCCAGGCCCGCTACGACCACTTCATCGGCGGCGAGTGGGTCGCCCCCACCGCCGGCCGGTACTTCGAGAACCGCACCCCGATAACGGGTGAGGTGTTCTGCGAGGTCGCGCGCTCCGACGAGTCCGACATCGAGAAGGCGCTGGACGCCGCGCACGCCGCCGCTCCCGCCTGGGGCAAGACCTCGGCCACCGAGCGCGCCGTCATCCTGAACAAGATCGCCGACCGCATCGAGGAGAACCTCGAATCGATCGCGGTGGCCGAGTCGTGGGACAACGGCAAGCCGATCCGCGAGACGCTCAACGCCGACATGCCGCTGGCCGTCGACCACTTCCGCTACTACGCCGGGGCGATCCGCGCGCAGGAGGGCACGCTGTCGGAGATCGACAACGACACCGTCGCCTACCACTTCCACGAGCCGTTGGGCGTGGTCGGTCAGATCATCCCGTGGAACTTCCCGATCCTGATGGCCATCTGGAAGGTGGCTCCCGCCCTGGCCGCCGGCAACGCCATCGTGCTCAAGCCCGCCGAGCAGACCCCCGCGTCGATCCACGTGCTGAACGAGCTGGTCGCCGACCTGCTGCCGCCGGGCGTGCTGAACATCGTCAACGGCTTCGGCGTGGAGGCGGGCAAGCCGCTGGCGTCCAACAAGCGCATCCGCAAGATCGCGTTCACCGGCGAGACCACGACCGGTCGTCTGATCATGCAGTACGCCAGCGAGAACCTCATCCCGGTGACGCTGGAGCTGGGCGGCAAGAGCCCCAACATCTTCTTCGACGACGTCGCCGCGAAGCCGGACGCGTTCTACGATAAAGCGCTCGAGGGCTTCGCGATGTTCGCGCTCAACCAGGGCGAGGTCTGCACCTGCCCGTCGCGCGCGCTGATCCAGGGCGGCATGTACGGCGACTTCCTGGAGCAGGCGGTCAAGCGCGTGGAGCAGATCAAGCAGGGCCACCCGCTCGACACGGACACGATGATCGGTGCGCAGGCGTCCAACGACCAGTTCGAGAAGATCCTGTCCTACATCGACATCGGACGGCAGGAGGGCGCGAAGGTGCTCGCGGGCGGCGGCCAGGCCGACCTCGGCGGCGAGCTGGCCGGTGGCCACTACATCCAGCCGACGATCTTCGAGGGCGACAACTCGATGCGGATCTTCCAGGAGGAGATCTTCGGCCCGGTCGTCTCGGTGGCCCGGTTCGCCGACTACGACGACGCCATGAAGATCGCCAACGACACACTGTACGGCCTGGGCGCGGGCGTGTGGAGCCGCGACGTCAACACCGCCTACCGCGCCGGTCGCGACATCCAGGCGGGCCGGGTGTGGGTGAACAACTACCACGCCTACCCGGCGCACGCGGCGTTCGGCGGCTACAAGCAGTCGGGCGTGGGTCGGGAGAACCACAAGATGATGCTCGACCACTACCAGCAGACCAAGAACATGCTGGTCAGCTACTCGCCGAACGCGCTCGGCTTCTTCTGATGACGGAGCGGGTCGCGCTGACGCCCGCGGCCGAGGAGCTTCTCGTCAAGCTGACGGCCATCCACGGGCCGCTGATGTTCCACCAG
>JBAPMH010000687.1:0-2673 GCA_049278515.1 Chthoniobacterales bacterium | reverse complement strand
GTTTCGGCATGGTCGCCGGGTTCGACCGAAAGTTTCTCGGCAACTATTTTCGGACCACCCATGTCCGCGTTAATCTTCCCACCCAGCGAGGTGAAGCCGGTGCGCCCCTTCTCAATTTCAAAGGTGAAGTCGTCGGCATCCTCGTCATGAGCATCGATAATGGCTCGGCTTGTTACGCCCTGCCCATCGATGCCGCGGAGAAAATTCGAAACGATTTCATCCGTTTCGGCGAAGCGCGCCACGGCTGGATCGGGATCAACGTCGCGACGGCCGAGAAGCCGGTGGAGGGTTCCACGGCCGAAATGACTGAGATCATAAAAGACACGCCGGCCTTCGGGTCAGGCGTTCAGCCGGGCGATATCCTTCTTCAAGTGGGGAAGACGAAGGTCCACCAGCCAGAGGACGTGATTGATGCCTCATTTTTCATCACCGCCGGCGACACCGTTCCGATTACGGTTATGCGTGGGAACGAGAAAATGACCTTCGAGATCCAGTCTGATTTTCATCCCGCGAGCCGTCATGTGCCGATGGCGGCGACCCTCACTCCGAGTCAGGGAATTCCGCTGCAGCTCGACGCCACTCAGCGAACGCCGTAACGGCGTCGGCCACGGTGTTCAACGCGGCGGCGCCTGGAGCATGCCGCGAAATTCCGACTCATCCAGGACGCGGACGCCAAGTTTCTTCGCCTTCTCCAACTTGCTCCCGGCCTCCTCGCCCGCGAGCACGAAACTCGTCTTCTTGCTTACGCTGCCGCTGACCTTTCCACCGCGGCTCCGAATCAGCTCTGCGATTTCGTCGCGCGATTGACTGAGTGTGCCGGTGATTACCCAGGTCGTGCCTTTGAATCCCGGGGCCGATTCGGCCGCCGTTTTTGGTTCCGCCTCGAACCGCAACCCCGCCCGGCGCAACTTTTCGATCAGCTCGAGATTGTGAGGTTCGCGAAAAAAATCGTAAATGCTCTGGCCGACCACTTCACCGACGTCGGGAATTCGCTGCAACTCTTCGACCGAGCTTTTCGTAATCGCATCGAGGTCGGGAAAATGATCCGCCAGCGCGCGGGAAGAGCTCACGCCGACATGAAGAATCCCGAGGCCGAAAAGAAGCCGCCAGAGCGGACGCGATTTACTGCCCTCGATCGCCTCGATCAGATTGGCGACGCTCTTTTCTCCCATCCGTTCCAGTTCGAGTAAGGCTTCTGCTTTGAGCGAGTAAATGTCGCCGACATCCACGAGGAGTTTTTGTTGGACGAGTTGATTGATGACCGCTTCGCCGAGGCCTTCGATATCCATGGCCCCACGCGACGCAAAATGCTCGATCCGCCGCCTCACCTGGGCCGGGCATTGGCTGTTCACACACCGAATCGCTACCTGGCCCTCGTCCTTCACCACCGGGCTCCCGCATTCAGGGCAATGCCTCGGCATCCGGAATTTCTTTTCGGTCCCCTGGCGCAAGTCGCTCCGTACGCTCACCACGGCGGGGATGACTTCACCGGCTTTTTCGATCAGCACGGTATCGCCGATCCGAATGTCTTTTCGCGCGATTTCCTCTTCGTTGTGCAAAGTGGCGCGGCTGACCGTGCTGCCGCTCACCACGACGGGCTCGAGCGCCGCGACCGGCGTCAGGGTCCCAGTTCGTCCTACCTGAACGAGAATGTCGAGCAGGCGGGTTTCCACGCGTTCCGCCTCGTATTTGAAGGCGATCGCCCATCGCGGCGATTTGGCGGTGAACCCGAGAACCTCGCGTTGCGAAAACGAGTCGACTTTCACGACCGCCCCGTCCGTTTGATAAGCGAAATCATGGCGGATTCGATCCAGCTCGTGGATCGCTCCCAGGATTTCCTCCACGGAATCCGCCAGCCACCATTTTTCACTGCCTGGCAGGCCCAGTTTTTTGAGCAAGCCGAAGAGCTCTGAATGCTGGTCGAGGGAAAGGCCTTCGATCAGGCCCGTGCCATAGCAGACGAGACCCAGCGGACGCCTGGCGGCAATCGCCGGGTCAAGTTGTTTCAACGATCCAGCCGCCGCGTTCCGCGGATTGGCGAACTCAGGCAGGCCCGCATCCCGGCGTTCCACATTCAGCTTCGCGAACCCGGCCTTGTTCAAGTACGCTTCGCCCCGCACTTCGAGAACCTCTGGGATATCGCCCTTCAGCTGCTTCGGGACGGAGCGGATCGTGAGAATGTTTTGCGTGATGTCGTCGCCGACCGTGCCGTCGCCGCGGGTGGCAGCATAACGCAGGTGCCCATTTTCATAGAGAAGCGACACCGCCACGCCATCCACCTTGGGCTCGATCACCACCGGAATTTTTTTGTTCGGCAACAATCGTTCAAGCCGCCGGTAAAAACCTGTGACCTCCTCTTCCGAGTAAGTGTTGTCGAGGCTGAGCATCGGGACGCGGTGGGTGATCTGGGCAAAGGCTTTCAACGGCTTGTCGCCGGTTCGCTGGGTGGGGGAGTCTGGCGTGGCCAGCTTTGGAAACTGTTTTTCGAGGTCGATCAGCTCGCGGTAAAGCGCGTCGTATTCGCGATCGCTGATCGTCGGCGCCGATTCTTCGTAGTAGCGGCGGTTATGGCCCTCGATCTCGCGACGGACGGTCGCGATTCGTTTCCCCGCTTCTTTTTCATCTAACGCCATCAGGCCATAATAAGCGTCAAGGAGCGGCGCCTTCCAAGCC
>JBAPMH010000686.1:0-5237 GCA_049278515.1 Chthoniobacterales bacterium | reverse complement strand
GAGTATGGTCGATCAATTCGAGTTCTGCGGTGGTCTGCGGCCAGGGCAAATGCCAGACCCGAAAGAAGCGGGACCGTTTGCTCCGCCGAGTAAAGGCCGTGTAACGCTCGACCATGAATTCGGTCAGTGATTCCGCTTCACAGGGCGCGAAATTCCCGCCGCCAACCTCGCCTTTATAAGACAAACGGCCTTCGGGCGCCTCGACGGTTCCCCGAAGCAGTTTGTTGCCGTCAGCGTGGTCATAGGAGAGGCGCCCGTAGCGATATGGCAAACCGAAGCTGCGCGGCCCCAGCAATACGCTGATCCGGTTCGAAAGCCATTCCGCCAGGAAATAGATTCCGGGTTCGCCCTGGTGCCGAACATAGGTCCGAATGTTGAGGAATTCGTGGGTCGCGATTGGCTTCAGAAGCCACTCAGTCAATGCCCCACCGAGACGCGGGCGCATTCGCACCAGGGTAAAGGCGACAATGCTGATGAACGCCCGGCCGTCGTGAAGATCGAGTTCAAACGGAACCTGCCTCTGCAGGATGTCGGGATCGGCGGAATAGTTAATGAAAACCGCGCTGTCCCAGCGCGCCAGGAAGAGTGGCTCGGCAAATTTTGAGATCAATCGACGCCGGCCCGCTTCGCTCGGAGTCAACGATCTAGCGATAGAGGTCGTCGAGTGCACCACGGAGATCGGGAAATTCGAATTGGAATCCGCTTTCCAGAAATCTCCTGGGCCGGCAGCGCCGTCCGGTAAGGGCGAGGCTTGGCTCGGTGCGCATGACGAATGCGCCTATATGGGTGGCCCACGCGGGAACTGGCGGGCTCCAGGGCCGGTGTAACGCGGAGCGCAGCTGGCGCATGAACTCGGCGTTTGTGACTGGATTAGGCCCGGTCACGTTGAACACGCCCGATATTTCCGGTCGCTCGATCGCCTCGACGAACATGCGGGTCAGGTCCGCGACGTGAATCCAACTCACATATTGCCGGCCATTGCCGACGCGGCCGCCGAGAAAAAGACGAGTGAGCTGGCCGAGAACAGGGAGGGCACCCTCGTCGCGGTCCAGGACGATGCCGATGCGCATCACCACTTTGCGCATTCCGGCGGTTTTGACTTTTTCGAACTCGCCTTCCCAACGTTTGCAAACTTCTTGGGAGAAGCCTTCGGCGGGCGGCGCATCTTCGTCGCACCAGCAATCTCCGGGATCGCCGTAGATGGCGAGCGAACTGGCCTGAACCCAAACTTCGGGCGGCTGCTGGCACCGCGAAACGGATTCGCCGAGAACGCGGACCGAATTGACCCGCGATTCCATGATCTCGCGGCGATGTTCCGGCGTGTGCCGGCAATTTACGCTCCGCCCCGTGAGATTCACGATCGCTTTCGCGCCATCGATCGATTGCGACCAGTCGCCGAGGGTCTTGCCGTCCCAATGCAGCTGTCGAATGGCGCCGCCCTCGCGATGAGAGCCGCGGCTCAAGATCACGACGTCGTAGCCCTTTCCGAGCAAAGCTTTGGAAAGAGCGCGCCCGAGAAAGCCGCTGCCGCCGGCCAGAACAACGCGCGGTTTCATGTCCGGGCCTCCGGCAAAAGGCAGGCGCCGTTGTCGCATGACCGGCGAGAAGCGATCTTGCGGTAGATCCGGTGCAATAGTCCTTTCGCGCCCGGCAGTTTCGCGAACCACCTCAGCGGCCAACCCCACCAGACAAATCCGGCCAGGAAAAGGACGGCATCAGCGCCGCCAAAAACACGGCCATCCGCGGCGCGCACGCGCATCTCGGAGGGGCGTTCCCCTGGTTTAAGTTCCAGTTGGAGCGGGGCGAAAGCGAAGCCGCGGGAGGTGAATGTTCTCTCAAAGCGCCGCATCATGTCGCGACACATCCGGCAGTCCGCGTCGTAAAGAATGGAGCCGCGATTCGGGGCGCTCATTGTTTCACTCCAAGAAGTTTGAATGCCTTGTCGCCGAGCTTTGCCAGTTTGAGGACCGCGGGCGTCGGCAATTTCTCGAGCTGCTCGTAGGCGTTGGTGGCGACTTCGAAGAAATTCATCAGATCACTCAATCGGTCACGGGTGTAAGCATCCGCGGCCTTCGGTTTGCCGGATTCTTCGATGCAATCGCGCAGGACGCGCAGAGTGGGCTCGATCTCCCGCTTCTTTCGTTCGCGGGCGATGATGCGAAACATCGCAAAAACGTCCTGCAAAGACTCGAAGTGGTCCCGGCGATCGCCGATGACGTGAACGACCCGGACGATGCCCCAGTTCTGCAATTCCCGGAGACTGGTGCTGATGTTCGAGCGGGCGACGCCGAGCGTTTTCACGATCTCATCGGCGGGGAGTGGCTTCTCAGAAAGGAAGAGCAGGGCGTGGACCTGGGCGACGGTCCGATTGATGCCCCAGCGGGTCCCCATTTCGCCCCAGTGGAGGATGAATTTTTGGGCAACGAGCGGCAGGTCCTTCATAATATTCAGTCTTTTCTGTCTAGACGGAAATTAGAGAAAGTTTTGCGAAGATCAATCAAAAACCGGGTTCATGATTTATAAGGAAAATCTCTCGAAAATATTGTTGCGGGTCCGGGATTCGTTCCTATATTGCCCGCTCTCCGCATCAGGTGCGTGGGAAGAGCGTGGGAGTGAGCGCGCCGGCCTGTGCGGTTTTTTTGTCGCCCGGATTTGAAGATCGGGCGGCTTTTAATTTAACGAAGATGCCAACAATCAATCAGCTTATTCGCAAGGGACGAAAGAAGGTCTCGGTGAAATCCAAATCACCGGCCCTGAAAAATTGCCCCCAGCGCCGCGGGGTCTGCACCCAGGTCATGACCCGGACGCCGAAGAAGCCAAATTCCGCTCTGCGCAAAGTGGCGAAAGTGCGGTTGACGAACGGCCAGGAAGTGATTGCCTACATTCCCGGCGAAGGGCACAACCTCCAGGAGCACTCGATCGTGCTCGTGCGAGGCGGACGAGTGAAGGATTTGCCGGGCGTGCGTTACCACATTGTGCGGGGAACGCTCGACAGTCTCGGGGTAGATGGACGCCGTCGCAGCCGCTCGAAATACGGGGCGAAACGTCCCAAAGCCGGGGGCGATGCGGCGGCCAAGGAAGCGAAACCGAAGAAATAATCTCAGCTCACTAAAAAGTACGGAAACCGAATCACATGTCTCGCCGGCGGAAAGTTTACAAAAAGGAGGAGAAGCTCGACTCGCGTTATGGCAGTCCGGCGGTCGCCCGCCTTATTTCCACCGTCATGAAGCGGGGCAAGAAATCGCTCGCGGAACGGATTGTTTATACCGCGATCGATAAATCGCGCGAAGGTTCGGATGCGGTCGATCCGCTCGAAATCGTAAACAAGGCGCTGGAGAATGTGCGGCCGCGCCTGGAAGTAAAGTCACGCCGGGTAGGTGGCGCGACGTATCAGGTGCCGATGGAAGTAACGCCGGCCCGCCAGATTTCTCTCGCCATGCGCTGGATCGTCCAATACGCGGACGGCCGTCGCGGCATGACCATGGCCGACGCGCTCGCGGCCGAGTTAAAAGACGCCGCCTCCGGCCAGGGCAACGCGATCAAGAAGCGCGACGACACCCATAAGATGGCGCAGGCCAACCGCGCCTTCGCTCATTTCCGCTGGTAACAACTTAGATGGCTACTGCGACTCTAGAAAAACCCGTGACGACGAAGAATCCCAATTCGCCCAATCGCAAGTTCCCGCTCGAGCGGACGCGGAACATCGGCATTGCCGCGCACATCGATGCGGGCAAGACGACGCTGACCGAGCGCATTCTTTTTTATACCGGCATGATCCACAAGATCGGTGAGGTGCACGAAGGCACCACCGTGACGGACTGGATGGAGCAGGAACGCGAGCGCGGCATCACGATCACCTCCGCCGCTACGACCTGCGCCTGGATGCAGAAGAAAGAGGAAGGCGTCTACAAGACTTTTGAAGGCATCAAGATGCGGGTGAATATCATCGACACCCCCGGCCACGTGGATTTCACGGCCGAGGTCGAACGTTCGCTTCGCGTGCTCGACGGCGCGATCGCGGTGTTCGATGCCGTCGCCGGAGTGCAGCCGCAGTCCGAGACGGTGTGGCGCCAGGCGAACAAATACGGCGTCCCGCGGATTGCCTTTATTAATAAGATGGACCGCGTCGGGGCGGACTTTGATGCCTCGATTGACTCGATGCACAAGAAACTCGGCGCGAATGCGTGGCCGATTTTGATCCCGCTCGGCAAAGAGGACTACCTGAAGGGGCAGCTCGACGTCGTGAACCGCAAAGCAGTGTTCTATCTGGATGACGATTCGATGGGATCGGTCTACGAAGTGCGCGACATTCCGGAGGAGAACAAGGAGCAGGTCGAGAAGGCCTACGCGACTTTGGTAGAGCAGATCTCGAACATCGACGACGAAATCGCTGAGGCGGTGCTCGAGGAGAAAGAGGTCACGCCCCAGATGCTCAAGGCGGGCATTCGCCGGCAGACGATTGCGAATAAGTTTGTGCCGGTCGTCGGTGGATCGGCTTTCAAGAACAAAGGTGTTCAGTATCTCGTTGATGCCGTCATCGATTATCTGCCGAGCCCGCTCGATATTCCGCCGGCCCTCGGCATGGAGCCAGATACGCACGAGAAGATGGAAGCGGCGACGGACGACAACGGCAAATTCTGTTCGCTCGCCTTCAAACTCTGGAGCGATCCCTTTGTCGGTAAGCTGGTTTTCTTCCGCGTTTACTCGGGTTCGCTGAGTAAAGGCGACAACGTTTACAATCCACGTACGCACAAGCGCGAGCGGATTAGCCGTCTGATCCAGATTCAAGCCGACAAGCGCGAGGACATTGATACCTGCTTCTCGGGCGACATCGCGGCGATCGTCGGCATCAAGAACATCACGACGGGCGACACGCTCTGCGACGAAGACTTCCCGATCTTGCTGGAGCCGCCGTCATTCCCCGATCCGGTTATTTCGATGGCGATTGAGCCGAAGACGAAGCAGGACCAGGAGAAGATGGGCATAGCGCTGCAGCGCCTCTCTGAAGAAGATCCGACTTTCAAAGTTTATACGCACGAAGACACCGGCCAAACCATCATCGCGGGAATGGGCGAGCTCCATCTCGAGATCATCCGCGATCGCATGCTGCGCGAATTCAAGGTGGACGCGAACGCCGGCAAGCCGCAGATCGCCTATCGTGAAACGATCACCGCACCAGCCGATGGCGAGGGCAAGCTAATCAAGCAATCCGGCGGCCGCGGCCAGTACGGTCACGT
>JBAPMH010000685.1:0-2871 GCA_049278515.1 Chthoniobacterales bacterium | reverse complement strand
GTGCAAAGGTTAGACGATTTCCTTCGAATTACCGATGAATGGACACACTTTGAAGAACGAAGAAGCGAACTGATCGATAGGAAATTTGACGGCCCCCTGACTGAGCCTGAACAAAAAGAGTTGAGCGAACTAAAGCGATTATTCACGTTGCGGCGAAAGGCCTTAATGCCATTTCCGTCGGCTGAATTAAGCCAGTTCGAAGAGCGACTATCGGCTCCTCATCCCCATAGTTAATGGTTCCCCCATTCGCTTACGCGGACAAACCCCACAGAAGGAAACACGGCCCGAAAGGCTATCGTGATCACCGCCAATATCGGGAGTGGCTTCGTGACGAGTGGACATTTCGGTGTGCCTACTGCTTGCGGCGCGAACTTTGGCTTACGAGACGACGAGATTGGCACGTCGAGCACTTTGCGGCACGCGCTTTGAGAGCGGATCTCGCGCTTGATTACGAAAACCTAGTATTCGCCTGTGCGGCTTGCAATGGTGCGAAGGCAACGAAAAAGCTGCCCGATCCATGCAACGTGGCATACGGCGATCTGGTAGAAGTCGCTCCCGACGGCCAAATCAACGCAAAGAATGACGAAGGCCGCTACCTAATTGAAAAAATGCAACTCGACGACGAGGAGTGCACTCGATTGAGACGCGTTATCTTAGGCATCGTTGAATTAGCGCGCGAGCACGCAGACAGTGCGCAGGCAACCGTGGTCATTCGGGAATTGCTAGGTTTTCCTGAAAATCTTCCGGACTTAGCGAATCAGCCCGAGCCACCTGGAGGGAATTCAAGACCTGAGGGACTTAAAGACTGTTTTTTTGCCCTACGTGCGCGAAATGAACTTCCGGATTATTACTAAGTGTTAGGACAATGTGTACCGCGTTTTGCCCGGACACTGAAAGTTGTCCGGCTCTCTCGCATCGCGTCAGGAGAGTCCGGCGCTGGAGTGACAGCCATTAGAGTCGGGTCCCAACCTTGATGGATTACAAAGGGTTACTGTAATCTTGCGATCGAACTGGACGCCAGGGATCGCACGCGACGTATTGTAACGCAGGCTTTGGGATTGCCTTGCGTTATTTCGCCTGCTGCTGCACTGGCGGGAGAAAGGCTTCGCCGCCGGGGATGCGTTTCAATTCCCAGAGCTTGGCGGTGCCGTCGCCGCTGGTGGTGGTGAAATTCGTGCCGCTGGGCGAGAACCTGACCGACCAAAGGACGTCGCGGTGGCCGCGGAGAATGGCGACGCACTTTTTGGTCTGGTAGTTCCAAAGCCGGGCGGTGTTGTCCAGGCTTATGGTCACCACGCCCGGACCGTAGACCGTAAACCGCGCGGAAAAAACGGCCGCCTCGTGGCCCGCCAGGGTGACGATGCCCTTCCGCGTTTGCGCATCCCAGACTTGCGCCGTCTTATCGTCACTCGCGGTTACGAAATGAGTGCCGCCGGGCTGAAAGCCCACCTCGCGCACCGCCTCTCGGTGCTGGACCTGACAGAGCCGTTCCCCGGTCTGCCGGTCCCAAAGGATGGCGTAGCCGTCGGCCCCCGCGGTCACGATCCAGCGCGCTTGAGAATCCATCGCCGCGCGGCGAACGGGCGCTCCGTGCCGAAGCACTTCGCTGTCCTCGGGCTTGTTCTTGCTGAACCTGGCTTTCTCGCCACTGGGCAAGATCCAGAGCCGGACCGTGCCATCGGAACTCGGCGTGACCAGCAAGCTCTTCTCCGGCGTCTCAACGAGCTCGGGGAGCCAAATACTGTCGGTGTGGCCCTGGAGGAACGCCACCGCGTCATGGCTCGCATTCGCCACATTCCAAATCCCGACCTGCCCGTCACGGCTGGTGGTGGCGAGCCAGTTCCCGTCCCGGGTCCAGGCGAGCCCGGTCACCTGTTTCTTGTGTCCGATCAGGTAAAATGGATTCGCCGGTTCCGCCGCTTTCCAAAGCGCGGCTCTGTTATCGTCGCTGGCGGTAGCGGCAAACCAGGCGTTCGGATCCCAGCCCGGCTTGGGATTCAGGAGCGCGTCGTTCACTTCGCCGCGATGGCCGGTGAGCGGAAAATCTTTGTTGCCGACCAGATCCCAGATGCGCGCGGTGCGGTCCTGCCCGGCCGTGATCAGCGTAGTGCTCGGTCGCTGCGCAGTCCCGGGGCTGTAGCGGGCGCGCCAGACGGCGCGCGTATGTCCGGAGAAAGTCTTATCGGTCTTGAATTCAACCGCGCCGGACGAATTGGCCTCGGGCAATTGGGCGAAGCCCACGGGACTTTCTGCCGGGGGCAGCACGTAGGCGGAGTCGCCGGCTTCTTTTGCATCGACCGAATCGAGGGCCTTTTGCTCGAGCAGTATTTTCTGTGCGTTCTTTTCCTTCGTTTCGTCTTTGAGCTTCTCCTGCGTTTCCCGCCACTGATCGGCCACGACGTAAACGATCGCTCCCAGGATCGCCAGGGAGATACTGCCGGCGATGGCGATTCGTTTCCGCCATTTGCGCATGGTGGCGCGGGCATCGCTCAGGGCGCGCTGGCGCCGGATCCACGGGACGAGGAACTCGCTCGTGATGTCGTAGAAATAAGCTTCATTGCGGCGCTGCCGGCGGACGAGACGCGATTGGTCGGTAAGTTCGGCGAGAGCGCGCTTGCCGGTGGCGGTGGAAATTTTTTCGCAGGTGTTCAGGCGCTCGAGCAGATCGGCTTCGAGAACAATGTTGCGGGTTCCTGCGCTGGTGACCAAATGGCGGAGGACGGCGACCGCCGGCTCGCGCAGGCCGGTGCTCAATCGATCGAGCGAGCCGGTGAGATGGCCTTCGAGCAGGCGCTGCACGACTTCGGCGCGGTTCGGGGTCGTGTCGAAGAGCGATTCGCCTTTTGGATCGCGCCAGAGTGAGAGACAGGC
>JBAPMH010000684.1:0-2636 GCA_049278515.1 Chthoniobacterales bacterium | reverse complement strand
GGCAACACAGTGGGCTGCGTGATGAGTACAAGATCCAGCCCGGCAAACTCCTTTTGAAGTTCGGAAAGATTGAGGATGGTCTCCACTTTCTTGTCTTGGGGCACATACAAATAAACCTGGCCGTCGGTGCGAAAAGCGTCTGACGCGAAGAAGATCTCCAAGTGAGTCGGACGCCGGTCACCGCTCCAGCCTTTGATCAGTCGGGTCGTTGCGTAGGGTATGTGGCAGTCATTTTGTAAAATCTTGGCGAGCTTGGCCGCAGTTGGCGCGTCTTCAGGAGACCGGAAGAAACGGACTTCCGTTGGAAAAGGGGCGCTTCCATTGATCTTGCGGATTTCTGGGATGTTATAGCCCGCCTCTCGAAGTTTTTCGCTTACTTTGGACGCGTCACCTTGCTGATAGTCAATCGCCGTGTGCGGATAGACGACTGGGCCATGAGGGGCGTTGGTGAGCTGTTCTTTTGCTGTCTCAACCAGAGCATGAGTGTCGGGGTCCTTCTGGACACGCTCCGCGATCTTATCAATTGTTTTGATCGCTTCTTTCCTATTGCGCTCCATCTCAAGCAACTGGGTTTCTCCGGCTGCAAGCTGCGCCGCGGCCAGCTCTTGTTCCGTTGCAACGGATCGTTCCAGGCGTCCGGTGTGAAAGAAGGCCAGCACAAGGAAAAGGGCTGCAAAAAAAACAAAACCTGTTACGAACAAAACCCGACTGACGAAATTTCGCCGCTCGCGTCGTTTTGCTTTCTGCAAGAATGCCTCGACAGATGGAGGAGGTAGCTCAGTTTGCATTTTCTTGAATCAGCTTATCAGACTCAGCCATGATCCTGTCGGCCTCGGGCAGATCAACGGTCGCATGGGCGAAGCTGATGAGTTTGATTATTTGATCTTCACAGTCTTCAGCGCACCGCCGGAAATATCTCGCGGGAAACCAGCTTAAGACACCGAGAGCTGCGAGATAAAGGCTCTTCATGGATTGCGGCTCCCACCCATATTGGATCGCCGCGAAGCCAAGGAACAACATGCCGCTCCACCATGTACCGCGCTCCAACTTGCGATAGTGGACCATGCTGTGCTGCCGCAGCTCTGCGAGTTTCGTGAGATTTCCTTTCGACGCCTCTCCCATCACGCCGGCGGGAGGAGGAGGGACGACGTTGGCAGGAGGAGGACCGGCGGGAGGAGGAGCATCGCCGGCAGGAGGGCCGTCGGCCGGTTGCCAGTTGTCGTATTCAAACGCAATCTTTGTGGCGATCTCTTTAAGCACCCTCGCACGCTTCGGTGGGCGCAACTGGTCGAGCGGTCGGGCGATGTCATGAGCAGCCTGGAGACGCGCCAACGGCGAGAACTCGTAGAGACAGTCGGAAAGAAGAACCCAGCAAAGGCGCACCCCCGCTGTGCGTGCTGCTGTCATAAGGCGGGGCAGCTCTTCTGTCGCGATGAACGGTGACGCTAAAAAAACCGGGCTGACAAGCAGCACGGCCACTTTAGTCCGGTCAATGGCCGCATAGATTTCCGCTTTCCAATCATCCCCCGCTCGAAGCTGGGTGTCGATCCACAACATGACCTTATCGTCTTCTTCTACTCCCTTTTCCAAGAGGGGACGGCGCCATGGCGCCAGCATTTCTTCCAGAACCTTCCACCAGCGTCGGTTCGAATGGCTGTAAGAAATGAAAAGCTGGGATCTCGGCATGAAAGTGCGGCGTTGGGGCTTAGTCTGTTCGCGCTTTAGTGTTCAAGTCGGATATAACGGGCGGCACCTCGATCCCCTGCCCGATACGAGTAGTAATCCCGGCCACGCGGATGCCACGGGGCAGGAAGATTGGGATGGTCTGGGGGGTGGCGGTCACAGCAATTTTAGTTGGGCACCGGTTCGGTCGACAAGTCTTCTCGCGACGCCTCGCCGTCTGGTGTGATATCCGAAGCCAGTCGGGATCACCCCGGCATTTTTTATCCACTGCAAGGTCGATACCCAATTTTCGGGTCTAATCTTTGACTTACTCTCATGCCAGCTTTTCGGGTCGGATGCCTCGTGAATGATGTCTGCGTCCGTCGGCGAACGGCCTTCGATCAAGAGGTCATTCCATGCTGCATAAAGGGTGGCGACCCTTTCGCATCTCTTGGAGTTTGCCGCTTTCAAGAGATCAATAATCTGCCGCACCTTCGTGAGCTTACTTCCCCAACACTCAAGAAAGGAGGTATGTTCGCCGGCCTTTTCGAGGCGGCGATAAACGAAACGACCGTCACTCTCTTCCTCGCTGAACCATCGGCGACTCCTTAGTCCCGTCGCTATCTCGTCCATCATATTCCCATCAAAGGGGCCAGCGGCCTGTCGCTCATAATCGCCGCAGACCTCTTCTAGTTCTCCAACGTGCTCGCAGAGATGAATCATCTTCTGCAACTTGATTCGTCCGGTTGTGCGCTCCGCGTGACAATGAAGAAGAATCTCGGCAGCAAGAATCTCCCGAGCGACCTTGACGGTAAGAGCATCAGCCATGACCTGAGACGGCGGGATTTCGGACCGCACGTCGATCTGGCCAGTCACGGCGGCCGAGATCAGCGCGGTCCGGCGTTCTTGCAGCAGGTCGATGGCGCGCTGGGCTTCGGAGGTGAGGGTGTCGAGCTTGGCGAGTTCGACGTTGA
>JBAPMH010000683.1:0-3634 GCA_049278515.1 Chthoniobacterales bacterium | reverse complement strand
CCTTGTCCTTGTAAGAGTGAGCGCGCTCGAGAAGACCCTTCGGAGTCACGGTCGAAAGAATCCAGGTGAGCTCCGTCACCTCCGGCACATCGCTCTGGCGAAAGAGCGCGTTCCGGGTGACGTCGAGGCCGCAGGCCAGGAAGTCCAAGGCTACCTGGCGGCTGTTCGCCCGCAGCATTTCCGGATTAGCGATCGTGGTGAGCGCGTGATAATCGGCGATGAAATAGAACGTTTCATTTCCCTCTAATTCCTGGAGCGCGATCGCCGGACGCATCATTCCGAAATAGTTTCCGATATGGAGAATGCCGGTCGGTTGAATGCCAGAGAGGATGCGCATGACGAGAGGGTTCGGATTGCCCAGAGATTCCTCGACTGCGCTTGGAATGACAAATGGAAATGGTTCGCCAATTTTTCATCCCAGCTCCACGATTGAAGAGGTGACGAGAACGAAGGACTGAGCATGGAGGAAGGTTCGAAGTCCGACTCACGACCTCGCCAAGATTCGACTTTTTCTCCTGCTGAAAACAAATCAGCGATCGTCTGTCCGGTTTGTGGCGCAGCGACGGTGCAGGAAAAATGCAAGGTCATCTGCAAAAGCGAAATCTGCCGCGGCCGCGTCATCATGAATTGCGCGGAGTTCTGAGGACGGGAACCGCGTCGCGGGAGCTGTTACCTTTTTCTCAAAATCGCGTTAGCCACGTCGCGTTTTGGACTTAGAGTCCGGCTGCATTTCTCGGGACCCCCGCCGTAATTGGCTCAACCCCGAGGAAGCCCACCGGCAGATCCGCCACGAAGGCGGGTCTGCTTTAACCTCAAAAAAAAGACCAAACACCCCCCATGAAAATCCCACACTTCAAAATTGCGCTCCTCATCGCGGGCGCGCTCACCCTTCACGCCTCCACGACCTGGGCGGCCACCTGCTCGGTTCCCACCCTTGCGTATCCGACCATCCAATCGGCGGTCAACGACCCGGTCTGCACCACGATCAACGTCGCTCCCGGCGTTTACACAGAAAATGTGATGATCGGCCGGTCACTCACGCTCAACGGCGCGCAACCCGGCCAGACCGTTGCCCTGCGGACCCCCGGCGGCGCGGCGGAATCGACCTTGCAAGGCGCCAACCCCACCGGCTCCATGCCAGTCATTCTGATTAACGCCACCAACGTCACCGTGGACGGCTTCACCATCAGGAATTTGGTTACGGCCAACGCTGCCACCGCCATCGACATCAAGGGCATCAGCAACGACGCGCTCATCCGATACAACATCTTTGATGGGATCAGCACGCTCGAGACAGGCCCTACCTCCTACGCCCAGGCCATCTTTCTCGAAAGCGGCCCCCTCAGGATCGAGATCGGCCAAAACAAGATCCAAAATATTACCGCCAGCCAGTCCGCACGCGGCATCCTAATCGCCGACGGGGATACACCTGGCCCGACCGACAATGTTTTCATCCACGACAATACGATCACCGGGATCACGACCACCGGGGGCGGGGCGTTGGGCCTGTTGGTTACCACCACGACGGTAACGTCCTCTTTCCGCTTTTCGTCCAACGACCTGAGCAACCTCGAAGGGGCCACCCTGGTTCATGGCGTTAGTCTGGAGAGCGATACCCCCGGGGCCATCGTGCAGCAGAATAATTTTACCAACCTCATCGGTCCGGCCACGGATAATGTGGCCGTCTATTTCGCGAACAATCCGAGCACCTTCGCGCCCGGACCGGCCGTGCAGAACAACAACTTCAATCTCACGATCATGTCCTACGGCATCGCGATCCAGCCGGGCCTCCCTCCCTTTGACGAACCCTTGGATGGTCAGTGCAATTGGTGGGGCAGCCCGGACGGGCCGGGACCGGTGGGACCCGGGAGCGGTGCCCGAGTGAGTCCGGATGTAGCGTACTCGCCCTGGGCCATAGCGCCTGGAGTTGGCACTGCCTTCATTTGCACGGGTAACAACGTCCCGACGACCGAGGCTCAATGTAAGAATGGCGGATGGACCCGGACCGTCCATGCGGACGGCACTCCCTTCACGAACCAGGGCGACTGCATCCAGTACGTGAACAACGGCCATTAAAGCCGGCGCTCATTTTTGAAATCGAGAGGCGGCTGTCTTCAGCCGCCTCTTTTTTCGCCCATGAGCAAATATTTGTTTGTCCGCGGAGGGCGGCGAAGGTTGGGCGCTTGAAATTGTCCCTCTCGCATTATCTCGATTTGATCCGGTATGGCCCTCGAGGCCGCCGTCTCGACGTCGCGCGAAAAGTCCGGCGCCTCTGTGAGCTGGGCGAGCCGGCCGGCGCCCGCAGATATTTCGATGTCGGCGAATTCAAGTCGTTCGAGCAATTTGAGATCAAGTATCGCCAGCTCGCCGAAGAGCTCGGCCACCCGGGAAAAATTCCCGCGCCCGGTGAACTCGATTTCCTTCATGCGATGGTCGATTTGGACGACGTCCGGTATCCGGGCGGGATCGGCTCGCGCGATTACTTTTTTCTCACGGCCCTGGTCAGCATCCTTGCTCCTCGCCGGGTCGTTGAGATCGGAACGCTGACCGGTTTTTCCGCCGCCATCATCGCCGCCGCCATCCACCGCCAGCACGGATCAGTCATCCCGAGCGAAGTCGAGGGACCCCGGGGCGCGTCGGGCATCACCGTCGAAACCATCGATGCCCAGACGCAATGCATCATCGACGAAACGCGTCCCATCGGTTTCGAGATTCCCAATCTGATCCCCGATCTCGCGTCCACGGTCCGCATCCACACCGGCCGCGAATCCGATTACGTCCGTGAGCTCGCGGCCCGCGATGAATTCGGCCTCGCCTTCATCGACGCGGACCACCGGCATCCCTGGCCGCTGCTCGACGTGCTTCGGCTCGCGCCCTATGTCCAAACCAGCGGCTGGATTTTATTGCACGACATCCAGCTCGGCACCTACGGGAGAGAATTGCAGGCAGCGGGCAAATCGCTGGGGAGCGGCACGCCTTACGGCGCCGAATGGCTCTTCGATCGCTGGCCCTTCCGGAAAATTAGATCGTTCCACATCGGCGCGATCGAGCTCCCATCCCGAAAGGACGCGCTGATTCCATTCGCTCTCAGCTTGATGGACGAACCATTCGAGTTAACGGGTAAAACCGCGAAACGAATTCGGCGCGCCGTCTATGAGAGCTTCGCTGGATTGGTCTGATGCGTCCGGTTTGGTGCATTGGCCCCAGGCATGATCGCCCATTGGAAACACATCCGAAATAGTGACGGTGGCCGATGCATTGTTGTTGGCGAACCCTGAGGCTATTCGCTTTGGTTCCATGTTTTCTCGTCCCAAGCTCAGTGATGCGATCACCCCGCTTTCATCCCAATAACGAGTCGGAGAGCGTGCGGTTCCGGCGATTGGTTGTCGTGTTGCTGATCTCGCTGATAAACCTTGCGTCGAGCGGCCCGTCTTCAGCCGCAAAAGCGCCGCCGACAGGATCTCATATTCCCGAGGTCGAGCACCCCTTCGCGATTCCCGACTCGCTCTGGCGATCGCTCTTTGCCGCTACCACGCCCGGCGGTCGGCAATTGTCCGCCTCCCAGATCGCGCCGCTGGTTCGACGGCAATTTTGGCCGGCAGGCACTTATACAAGCACGAATTGGCATCTGAAG
>JBAPMH010000682.1:0-4119 GCA_049278515.1 Chthoniobacterales bacterium | reverse complement strand
CTCTACTGGTTCGCCGACAAGACCTTCCTCGGCGTTTGCGACGCGCATGCCGTCCTGTGCTGGAAACCTGCCCCCGGCGTCTACCAGCTCACCGCCTTGGATGATCATGGCCGATCCGCCTCCCGCTCGGTGACGTTGCGTTAAGGGCTATTCTGGCGCGATCCTTAAGAAACGATTTCGACGCCGTATTGTTGAAAATGCGGATCGACGGTAACTACGGGCACATCGAGCCGGATGGCAGCGGCGATGATAAACCGATCAAAGGGGTCGCGGTGATAATCCGGCAACGCAACTGCGGCGAGGCAGAGGGCGGAATCCAGCGGTATCTCCGTGAGCGCGTAGCGTTGCGACATCTTTTGAAGCCAGCGCGCCGGCGGAAACGGTAGCTCAAGCTTTTGCTGCCGATATTTCAAAGCAATCTCGAAGCTGCTGATTGCGCAAAACCATCGTGAGGTCTGGCTGCTCAATCGTTCCCGGGCAGTGTTTGAAAGCCTTCGATCGCCGCTCGCCAGAAAAAGCATGGCGCACGTATCCAGAATCATCGCATCTCGACCGGCCACTCTTCCTCCAAGGCCTCTTCCGTGGGATCGTAGTTGATTCCGATCGCTCCCAGCGTCTTGTCCGGCTTCATCGAGACCTCCGTTTGGTGTGGAACGAGATCGGCGACCGGCTTCCCATTGCGGCAGATCACAATCCGCGAGCGCTTCCGCTCAATCTCCGCCAAAAGGCCGGAAAACCCGGTCTTGGCTTCGTGGACGTTGACAGTCTTCATTTACCCAGGTTAGTCCAGTTAGTCCGATCCCGTCAAGCGAGGAAGGCCCCGGAAGATTCGCCACCGGGTGCGTTCCCAAATCGACACCCACCGGCGTTTCCGATATTGTTTCCCGCCATGGCCAGGACGGAGACCGCTCAATGCCTGATTTGCGGGCAGACCAAATCAACCCGTAACGGCACGATCGGCGAAGTAGTCCGGCCTTCCCTTTCGGAGTTTATCCAAAAGAAAGCGCCGCAATGGGACGGGAAAGGCTTCATTTGCCTCGACGATCTCGGAAAATTCCGGCGCGATTACGTCAAGGAAGTCCTTCAGGAGGAAATCGGCGAGCTCTCCGCGCTGGACAACGAAGTCATCGAGAGCTTGCGGGAACACGAAATTCTCTCAAGCGACATCAGCAAACAAGTCGAGAAGAAACTAACTTTTGGCGAAAAGCTCTCGGATTCGATAGCGGCTTTCGGCGGCAGCTGGACATTCATCATCTTCTTCAGCCTGGTTCTGATCATTTGGATCGGGCTCAACAGTTTTGTCCTGGCGACGCGCGCCTTCGATCCCTACCCCTACATCCTGATGAACCTCGTCCTCTCCGCGCTCGCCGCTCTCCAGGCCCCAGTCATCATGATGAGTCAGAACCGGAGCGAAGCGCGGGATCGGTTACGCGGGGAAAACGATTACAAAATCAATCTCAAAGCCGAGCTCGAGATCCGGCATCTGCACGAAAAACTCGATCACCTCTTGCGCCGCCAATACAACCGGCTTTTCGAGCTCCAGCAGATCCAAATCGAGCTGCTCGAAGACCTGGGCCAGAAGCGGCGCGGCTCCACAAGCGCGCCGACTGCGCCGACGCCGTAGCAAGATCGTCATTTAGACTTACATCGAAGAGCGCGTGGCACATTCCTGACCGGCGATGCACGTCGTCGTTCTCCGATGTCTCACTCGATGGGGGCAAACCGGCAGACAACGTCGCGACACGGGAGCGAGGGCGAATTCGCCTTCCTTTTCCGCCGGAAGCGGTCCCACTCCCTCGGCAGCATCAGAGACCTTTTGGACGCATATGTGCGACCAACGTAGCGTGCGGTTGTGTGGAGGGAGCTTCGCTATCGCCTGAACTCTGGCCGATCAAAGACAATGTGTCTTGGACGATGAGATAAATTGCTACGCCGCGAGCGATGACAATCTATCGGTGCAAGCGGTGTCTTCGGAGGTGGTAAGAATCAATCGCTCTCTCGCCCGCGTCATACCGACGTAAAGAAGCTTGGCCTGGTCTTTCTCAGTAAATACTTCCGCGAAGTGGCCGAGACCGATGAAGATGACCGATTTGAATTCCAAACCCTTGCTGCTCTGGATCGATAGAATGCTGACTTGCTGTTCGCCGGGATCGTAAGCGGCCTTGCCCTGGCGCTCGCCCATCCAGAGATGAGTAAGTCCTTCGCGTTGGAGTCGTTTCTGCATCAACGAGCCGTGCTGCCAGCTGGTGCAAATCACCGCCATCTCGTTCAGCGGTTCGCCGCCGTCATGCCATTTGCGGAGGCAACGCACGGCGTACTCGATCTCCGCCTCGATGTTATCCTTCTTGCGGAACACGGGGACGGGACCCGACGGGCCCGCGGATTCCGGTTCGATTAATGGTATATGATCTTCGTCCGCGCTCAGCGGTGAGATGAAGGCCTTCGCAAAAGCATAGGCGTACTCCAGAATTTCGCGTGTGTTCCGGTAGTTCAGCCGAAGAATGGTGGTGCGACCAGGCGCCCTGATGCCGACGCTGGAGAGGCTGAACTTAAGTCCGCGAGATTTTTGGTAAATCGCTTGAGCGTCGTCGTACAAGAGGAGCAGCGAATCGCTCGCGGGATCGATCATTTGCACGACGAGCTTGAACCAGTCCGGTTCGAAATCGTGGCCCTCATCAATCATAACGGCGCCATATTGCGCGCGAGGAATCCAGCCGTTCTCGACGCCCTCGATCACGGAGCGGACCTGCCGTTCCCAAACTTCCGCATCCGACCTGATCGTCTCGACGTGATAAGCTTCGAGCTGCGCTTTGCACCAGCCGTGGAAATGATGCACGTGCACCTTCGCGGAGGCGCCCCGTTGCTCAACGAAAGTCCGAAGGCGCGCGGCCAGCGTGATATTGAAACAAAGAACCAGAATCGGCTTTTGCGTGGTCCGCGCCAGGTGCAAACAGCGATACCCGAGAATGAGCGTCTTCCCGGAACCCGCCACGCCATGGATGACGCGGTGCCCGCTTCCGAGGCTGCGCGCGAGCTGCTCCTGTTGCAAGTCCATGACGCGCACAAGTTCCGGAATGGAGGCATCTTCCTCCGGTGGCTGCGCCCTGGCCGAGAAGAAATCCTGCTGGATACCATCGATCCGGATTTCCGGAAACAGGTGCCACCGCACTCGTTCGATCTGCGGCAGGGTCAACGGCGAGCCAAATTGATAGACGAACATTCCCCAGAGCCGTTCCTGAAATTCCATCGGATCGGCCGACTCCGTCATCTCATCCTTGCAGATAACGAAGCGCGAAGGGAGAACAGACTCCTGCTCGAACTCCGTAAGCCGCTCATCGAGCTGACGGCGAGTGATGTTGGCCAGCGCCACGCCGTAACCAAATGGAAAACAGAGTCTGCCGTGATAGTTGCCAGACCGATTCTGTAGTTGCGAATCGGTCGCCAGTCGATCAACAACCGCGTGCGCGTGCTGCCGAACCTGATCAAGAGGATTCTCCACCCGCTTCTGTGCGCCGTTTTCGAGAACGAGATCGACGTGGTGTTTGTCGATTCGACGCAATGTCGGCAGTTTCCAATCCTTCACTTCGAGCACGAGCAGTCCGCGACGCGGATGCAGCACGATGAAATCAGGATGGAGACGCCTGGGGCCAATTGGGACGTCGTGCCAGCAGAGGTAGTCGTCTTCGAGGAGCGTCTTGAGGCAGCGCTCGAGACGCCGCTCCCCGGGCGTCGCCGGGCGGGATGAATTATCGATCGGGTTAATCAGCCTGGCCATTTCTCGAGGGAGCTCTTAATCCTGAGCAAGTGCAGAGCCAATCTCCTGGACGCTTAGCGATACACCTTCAGTCGGCCAATGCGCTCACAAAAATTGCGATGGCCGGAGACAGCCGCTACAGATCGGGCATAATGAGGGGGATAATCTGACGCCCATTTTGCGGTAGATGCGAAAGTCGGTGTCGGTCGTGAGAGTAATGGCGTCATGAAATTGCTCCGCCATCCGGACGAGAACGCATCGGCGAAACCCATGGAAGTGTCGTGGTATCGACAGAGAAGGCGAAGGTTTTCCGCCATTCGCTCATCCAAGGGAAAAATCGACGCTGATAAGGCTGCGTTCCAGCA
>JBAPMH010000681.1:0-4935 GCA_049278515.1 Chthoniobacterales bacterium | reverse complement strand
CTTCTTTCGTCCCTGACGGGACTCGGGGGTTTGCTGGCGTGTCTTCCCAGCGCTAAAGCGCTGGGCTATTTTCACGAAGCCAGCCGGAGCCGCTGATCCGAGATATCCGAAATATCCGCGGGTAAATCCTGTCCTGCCCTCCCGAGCTTGCAGATGTCGCCTACTCGTCGTCGTCGCTGCTGTTCTTTTTCAGGGACGTGATCGATTTCACGATGGCGATGACGTCCTGGGTGTATTTCTTGTCGGCCGCCGGCGTGCCCGCCTGGAAAAGCGCATAATAGGTTTTCCCATCGGGACTGAAAGCCACGATGGCCAGGGCGCGCGCTTCCCCTTTGTCTTTGCCGGTGAGGTCGCGCTCGAGAAACGTAATGTTGTTGGCGTTCTTGAATTCCACCGGCTCGTTTGGCTTAAGGTCGGTGAAACGCTTTTCCACTTCGCTCGCCGTCTCATCAATCGCGCCGCGCGCATTCTTTGCCGTGACAGGGAAAATGCTCAGGGCGTATCCGGCGCCTTTCGGCTGGGCACTAATAATCCCGGCGCTGGTGATCTCGGCTTTCCAGTCATTTGAAAAAGTGACGGAAAACTCCGGATCGTCTTTCGGGAACTTCAGGGTCTTCGCCGTCGCCAAACCGGGAAGGGAAAACGCCAGGGCCAGAGCGAACGTGATGATCTTGGATTTCATCGGGCCAACCTATCGCGCGGCTCTTTCTGACGAAAGAAGATTTCTCGCCCGCATTCCTACTGCTCGACGGGCTTCGCCCGGGAACGAATCAGAACTCCGCGAAGCCCGAAATAAACCAGAAGGGCGCCGGGCACCGCGAAGAAAAGCGATCCCACCAGAATCGGCCGGCCGACGGTCAGAAAGGTGGTCCATTCCATGAAGTCCCCCAGGGCGACCCGCCGGAAGCCTGGCCGTTGCGGCACGCGCCCATACAGGGCCCACATCCCGAGCCGGTATTGCCAGAAAAACAGGGCGGGCACGAGCGGCAGGAGAAGATCGTGCAATTGGACCGTAATGACGGCGGCGGTCTTGTTGGCTTTGAAAGCCCAGGTGATCAGGAACGCGAGGATGGTTTTCAGCCCGAACAGCGGACTGAATCCGAAAAACATTCCGATGGCGGATCCGAGGGCGATGGCATGAGGGGTGTCCGGCAACGTCATCAACGTCATGTGATGCGCGCGCATCCAGCGGTTGAGCCGGCGCCAGAGACCGGGACGCTCGCTCGCCCCGGCCGGTTTCGGTTCTTCCGAGGACGGCTCGCTCATGGCCTAGAATAGCTCCGTTTGGCGCGGCCTGGGCGGAATCATTTGGCCAAGAGCCGTCCGCATCCGCAAGGCGGCATGCGGCGCGTAATCCCGGGCATTGTTATTGAAGACCACGTGCACTTCCTTCGCCTCCTCCGCCAACCCCCGGGCGCGCTCCGCGACCTCGTCGATTTCCTCGTCGCTGTAATCGTAGTTAAAACGCGCGGCGACAGTCTTGCCCGTTGTGTACGCGCGGGCGTCACGTCCATGGAGCCGCAAATAGGCCAGCTCCGGATTGGTAATCGCGTTCATCTCCGGCGGCATGATGGTGAAATGTTTTTCCGCCGGCGCATCCACCGCCACGACGGTCGCCCCCTTTTTTCGGAAAAAATCGAGCGTCGCTTCTCTGCTCTCGTCGTTCACCCAGTTTCGATTTCGCAGCTCGATCGCGAGCCGGTATCCGCCGAGCACGCCTAATATATCGTCGAGCTCGCTCAGTTCATGTTTCCGGGGCGAAAACCCGGGGGACAATTGCAAGAGCAACGCGCCCAGCTTTTCCGCGCCCTCCAGGAGGTCGAGCGAGCGCCGAAATTGTTCGACCATGGCCATCTCAATTTCCGGCGTCAGCGTCACTTTGCCTTTCGCATCGCTCTCGGCGGTTTTCTGCAGAGCCGGCGGCAGCAGCTTCAGGTTCGTGGAATGCCGGGAAAGCAATTGGTGCAGCTTGACGTCGAAGACGAACCCCGCCGGCGTGCAATGGCACCAGCGCTCGACTATTCGCGGGTCCGGCGCCGAATAAAAAGTCGAGTTGACCTCGACCATCTCGAAATGTTCCGCATACCAGGAGAGCCGATCGGTCGCCGGCATTTTCTTGGGATACCAATGCTCGACAAATTCCGGGTCCGACCAGCTCGCCGTTCCGACAAGGATTTTCGATTCGCGATGCGCCTTTCCCACGGCGTGATTCGATTCCTTTTCGCCAGAAATGTAAACCGTCGAGAATCTCCCGGCTACGTGCTCCCGGCGCTTCGTGTCGTGTTAGACTAAGGTCCTATTCCAAAGCAACCTCACTCCGAGCGAAAACCTCTTCGCCGCCGGTCACCTCTTCGCCACGTGAAACTAAAACTGCCGCCCGACGCGATCTTTCACCACGATCTGTTGCTCATGGTTTACCGGCCCCGCGGAGTTCTCTCGGAAAAGCGGATGCGGACGCTCAAAAGAATGCTGGAGGAAGCAGAGGACGCGGCGGCGAAACCATTTAACCGGTTCACCGATCTTTCGCAATTGTTCGCCGTGGATGTGGGCATCGAAGAAGCGCTTCGCGTTTCGCTCCATCGGCAGAAGACGTACGCGAAGCGAGCCCCGGCGAAATCGGCCTTCTACGTGACAACTGAAGCCGTCGCCCGCGTCGCGAAGATTCATGTCCTGGTGATGGAGTCCTCCTACCTGAGCGTCAAAATATTTGAAAAGATCGGCCAAGCCGCCCGGTGGCTTGGCGTGAAGAAGGAAGCATTGCTGATGGATCCGAGCGTCTCGTGATGGTGACGCGCGCTCTTAAATCGACGAGCGCTTTTTTTTGCGGTTGCGCTCGGAGGACAATGCGCCATAGTCCCACCTCAAGACGCGGGGTGGAGCAGCCTGGTAGCTCGTCAGGCTCATAACCTGAAGGCCGCGGGTTCAAATCCCGCCCCCGCAACCAATTTTTCCCTCCCCTCGTTCGCTCGCCTGGCTCAAAATCCCGCTTTGCCAGACCGCGAGTTCAAATCCCGCCCCCGCAACCAAATTTGGCAGGGCGAGACGCTGTCGAGCCGCCCAGCGAAAACACCGCTTGCCGTCGAAACGAGGGTGGGCAAAATATACGGCCCGTCACTCGACCGGAATCATTCCAGAGTAGCTCAGTGGTAGAGCGGTCGGCTGTTAACCGATTGGTCGTAGGTTCGAATCCTACCTCTGGAGCCACCCCCAGACCATGACCGAACATCCGAGATATCAGGTTTACGTCCTGTGCAATTCACAGGCGAAATTTTACATCGGAATGAGCACGGCCCCAAAGAGTCGGCTCGCTCAACACAATCGAGGTCAATCGACGTGGACAAAACGAAGAGGTCCATGGCGCATTGTTTGGATCAGCGAAGAGCTCACCTATTCCGAAGCTCGTGAGCTCGAAAACAAATTGAAGCGCCAAAAAGCTGGCGACGGTTTCTACAAAATCACAGGTTTGCCCCGCCAATCCGGCTATTAATCCAGCGGTCGCGGGATCGTAGGTTCGAATCCTACCTCTGGAGCATTCGACGCGCTGCCGCATGCTCATGGCCTCCGGCCACCTTCCCCACCTGAATGCGGTGGACGTTTGGTCTTCCGATCGCCAGAATCAAAAGCAGAAAAATGTTTCGAGCCTTCCTCCCACTAATCCGCGCACTCGCATTTCTGGTCCTCGCTTCGACAAATATCTTTGCGGCCAGTTCGTACACTCAAGCGATGTATCGGCGCGCCCTCGGAGAAGAAAAAGGGGTAGGGCCGGACGAGTTGGTCACCGCTACAACATCGCCCCCCTACGTCTTAATCACCCTGCAAGAACCCCACTCTGGCTCTTCGCGGACTGTGGCCGTAGAAGGGCAGTCGTTGTTACAGGCGATTCAGATTGAGCACCATCTTCCGGAAAACGACGCACTGAAACGCTTTCAAATTGCCGTCGCTCAACCAAAACGAGTGTTTTCGTTTTCCAATCCCAAAGCCCGCGAGACAGTCCAACCTGCATATACTCCCGCAATGCTGAACGAAGTCAGACAACTCCTCTCTACCAAGTCTCGCTCAGACTTGATCAGGGAGTTGAAGGCAAACAAGAGCTCGGTGCACTCAATATACGAATCAAAATCTGGTTCGAGGTCTTGGGCGTATCAGGCCGCAATTGCTCACATTTGTCTTGAGAAAGGCATTCTCGTCTCGACGGGCGGCTGTTATGGCAACGGCCTAGGAGTCATTGAACCTTAACTTCCCCTCGTAACGCCGGTTTCATCTAGTGGTGGCCGGGCATTGGAGACTGCCATTGCGCTCAAGTTCCAGAAGCGTGATGGTGGCGGACGCGCGATGTTCTTCCGGCTTTTTCGACCTGTCGCTTCTTTTTCGACCGTCGCGTTGACGGTTGTTATGGGGTCCGGCGCGGCTGCCGAACTGAACGCGCAGCCGGACTTCGGCCCTGCTATGCATTGGCGCAATATTGGGCCGCACCGCGGCGGACGCACCCGCGCCATCGCGGGAGTACCGAGCCAACCCCACGTTTTCTACATGGCGCAGGTCAATGGCGGCGTTTTCAAAACGACGGACGCCGGCCGGACCTGGATTCCAATTTTCGACGATCAACCGACCGGTTCGATCGGCGCAATGGCGGTGTCGCTTTCCAATCCGGACATCATTTATGTGGGGAGCGGCGAAGGCTTGCATCGGCCCGATCTGTCCGTGGGAGATGGGATTTACAAATCGAATGACGCAGGCAAAACCTGGACCCATCTCGGTCTGCGCGATGGCCAACAGATTGCGCAGGTGGCGATCGATCCCCGGGATGCCAACCGTCTTTTCGTTGCCGTCGCCGGTCATCCTTACGGGCCTAACGAAGAGCGCGGCATCTTTCGTTCGCTCGATGGCGGAGCAAGTTTCGAAAAGGTTCTTTTCAAGGACGAGAATACCGGCGGC
>JBAPMH010000680.1:0-3003 GCA_049278515.1 Chthoniobacterales bacterium | reverse complement strand
GCCAAGAGTTAGCGTTTCCGCAACGCGTCGACGATCGCCTGCGCTTCCTCCGTCATCTTCAACAACTCCGGCCAGGAACGATGATAATTTTCCCCCGGTAGCTTGCGGGTCGCGTCGAAGCCCATATGCGACCCGATATTTTGTGAGCTCGGCGCGTGATCGAGCGAATCGCTCGGATTACGGATGATCGTGCTGTCGCGTTCCGGATCGGTGTTCGCGCAGAGGCGGAACAAAACCTCACTCGTGTTATGCACGTCACAATCTTCGTCCACCACCACGATATATTTGCTGAACATCATCTGGCCCATTCCCCAGAGGCCGTGCATCACCTTGAAGGCCTGATACGGATATTGTTTCCGGATGCTGACAAACACTAGATTGTGAAACACGCCTTCGGGCGGCAGCGTCATGTCCACCAGTTCCGGAAAATTCATTTTGAAGACCGGCAGAAAAATCCGGACGCTGGCGTCGCCCATGTAAAAATCCTCCATCGGCGGAATGCCAACGATGGTGGTGGGATAAATGGCGTCGCGGTGATGGGTGATGGCCGTAAGATGAAAGACCGGGTAATCTTCGACCGCCGTGTAATAACCGGTGTGATCGCCGAAAGGTCCCTCCGGACGCATTTCTCCTGGCTGGACATAGCCCTCCAGCACGAAATCGACATCGCCCGGCACTTCCAGATCGACTGTCTTACACGGCACGAGCTCGACTGATTTTTTTCGGATGAATCCGGCGAACAGAACCTCGTCCAGTCCATCCGGCAGCGGCGCCGTCGCGGCAAAGGTGTAGGCCGGATCGCCTCCCAGGCAAACCGCCACCGGCATTCGCTCCCCCCGCTCATAATAACGTTTCCCGTGGCGCGCCCCGACCTTGTGCACCTGCCAGTGCATTCCCGTCGTCACGTCGTCATAAACCTGCATGCGATACATCCCAACATTGCGCGCCCCTGTTTCCGGATCCCGCGTATGGACATTCGGCAGCGTGATAAAGCGCCCTCCGTCCTTCGGCCAGCATTTCAGGATCGGAAGATCGTTTAGTGAAAACTCTCCGGTTTCCGGTATCCGGTTTCCGGTCTCAAACAGGTGCACCACCTCCTGGCACGCGCCTTCTTTCGAGTGCTTCGGTCGCGCGTGAAGCAGGTTGAGCCCCTGTTTGAGGAGGGTCCAGCCTTCGCGGAGATCGGTGGGCGGCTTCGCCTTGAGAATGAGCTGAATCTCCTGCGCGAGATCTTCGACATTGCCGACGTTCAACGCCATCGCCATCCGCCGGCGCGAGCCCATCGTGTTGATTGCCACCGGGAATTGCGACGGCTTCCCATCGACCGTCGGATTTTCGAAAAGCAGCGCCTTCCCGCCACCCGGCGATTTCATCTCGCGATTCGCCCACTCTGAGATCAGCAAATCCGTTTCCACCGGCGTCGAAACGCGGGTCAGTTCCCCCTTCGCATCAAGCGCCTGGACAAACTGTCGAAATGAGGCGTACGACATCGGCCAATCATCGCGTGTTCCCGGTCGAACAACAAGGGTCTCCGCAAGGTCTTCGAATCAGGGAAGCTCGAGGTCCCTGCTTACAATCCCGCTCCGGAAAGTTTCTGGCGGTAGCTTTTTGTCTCCGGGTCGGTCGCGCCTTCGGTATTCATCATGAATTCGCGAAAAACCCGCCGCGCATCTTCGCTCCGATTGAGCTCTTGGTAGAGCGAACCAAGAAGGAACTGCGAACGCGCACAGTTGGGACTGGCCGCTTTGTCGACGAGAGTCTGAACGCCCTCCAGCTCTTGCAGGGCCAGGTCTTTGCGGTTCGTGGTGTAATAAATGATGGCAAGATTTGTTGAAAACTCGCAACGCCCGAACGGATATTTTTCTTTCGCGCCTTGGAGAAGGCGCTCGCCTTCGGTTGTCCTACCGGTCTGCTGAAGGGTCATGACTTTCTTCAATTCCGCGATCGGAGATGGGAAAAGTGTTCGTGTTTCAAGATACGGAAAGTCGTCGGGCGCGAACGCGCGGGCGTCGGCAATATTCCATTCCGACTCGTTGATTCTACGCAAGGTTTTCCAATCGTTGCCGGCCATCGCCTCGCGGCGAAGGGGCTCCAGCCGATTTGCCGGCCGGAAAAAGCGCTCCGCGATGGTCGCTCGCCGGAACCGGGCCTCCTGGTCGTCAAGATTCAGCAGGAACGCATACGCTCCGACCACAACGAGACCGGCCAGGACGCCGAGAACAAATCGCTTTGGTTCACGCGCATTCACGCAGACCAGGCAAATGACGCCCAGCAAGGCCAGCAGGACGGGAACGAGGCCCGTGATCCCGGCTGGCAGCGGCAGCCCGAGAACATTTGCCAGGGTGGGTGTAAACCAATGTTCATCAACGAGAAGAGGTCTCCAAAAATCGTTGTGGGGAAAACTGAACTCCGGCGGCGGAAAGGGGAAGGTGAGCGCCGGGATCGTGCAGAACAGAAAAGAGACGGTGAACAATGCTCCCCGGAGAGGGTTGGAGAACTTGGAGATTTCGCCGCGGACCAACGAGTCGAGGAGAAAGGGCAGAATCAGAATCAAGTATCTCGCGCCCATGGCCCAGCCACCATGGGCCGCGCCGTGTCCGCACATGACCAGGAAGGAGACCACCAGCGCGAGAGTCTTAACCTTGTGCCGGAGGGTTGCGCGTTCGCGCGAAGTGAAAAAAAGAATGACCGAGAGAATGAGGATCGGCGAGTAGAAAAGCAGGCCCCGCGCAGGCGAAAGAAGGAGGAGGAGCGCATTGGAAGGGGTCGGAAATCCAATCCCGAACACGCCCTGGCTCGCGACCTCGGCCCACTCGGGAAAGCTCTCGTGCGCGTAAGAGACCGAAAACGGAGAACCGAAGAGCGAGTTGTTGTAAATGAGCAGCAGGATCGCGAAGGGCACACCGCCCAGGACGAAAAACCCGGCGCGCCGGTAGCGTTCGCGTCTCCCCGTGAAAAGCAGGCCCGCGCCGAAGATCAGGATCGCAAACAGCGAGGAGAATT
>JBAPMH010000679.1:0-4791 GCA_049278515.1 Chthoniobacterales bacterium | reverse complement strand
AGCGATGGTCGCCGCTCATATGGACGCGGGTTCGCGCGGCGACACGAATGCCTACGTGGCACTCTACGCGGACCGGGTTGATTTTCTCAATGAAGGCTGGAAAACCCGCGCGGAAATCGCCAAAGATTTGCCCGAGTATTACGCGCGCTGGCCCACGCGGCGACAAACGATAGTGGGCGGCGTGGCGATCGCGTCGATGAGCTATAACGAACGGAAGGTCAGTTATATGCTCGACTTTGCGGCGAGCAATTCCGTGACCGGTGAATCGAGGCAGAGCATCGTCGATATCACTTGGATCGTCCGGCGCGAGACCTTCACGGCGCCGTTTCTAATTGTGTCGCACAAACAAAGAAGCGTGAGCCCGGCGTCGCCGACGCCAGCGCCCACCACGGCATCCTATTCCGATCCCGCCGTCGAGATTGTAACAAGCTACATCGCGACCTTGAACGCTCACGACGCGGCGGCGGCTTACGGACATTTTTCCGCTGCGTATCGCGCGCGGGTACCATTCAGGGAATACGAGCCGCGCGTAAAGAAAACCGGAACACTGACCGTGGATAGCATTCGCCGAAGCCTTACGGCAGGTAACTCCGCGACCATCGAACTAAGCTTCCGGGAACAGGAGCCCACCCGCCTGATTCACTGGAGCGGGACTATCGGCGTCGTCTTCGATGCTGGCCAGTGGCGGATCGATTCGCTCCGCGGCCTCAAGTCCGATCGGTAGGTTGTCGATCCGCTTGTGCTTTCGCTGGCAGGATGTTTGCGCTCGTGTGGGTCCCACAACTTTGATAGAAGCCCGGCATGGCCCTCACGGTTCCCAATTCCGATCTCGATGAAGGCCAAACCGTTCGTGGCCTCGTAGCCGGACAAGACGTCTTTCACCGCTACAAGCTCACCCGGATTCTCGGCCGCGGTGGCATGGGCGTAGTGTGGCTCGCGCGGGACGAAGAGTTGGAGCGTGACGTAGCCCTAAAATTTTTGCCGGATCTCATCGTCCACGACCGCGCCGTCCTCGACGACCTGAAGCGAGAGACCAGGCGTAACCTGCAATTAACCCACCACAATATCGTCCGCATTTATGACTTTGTTCACGATCCGAAAAGCGCCTGTATTTCCATGGAGTACGTGGATGGCCCTACGCTCTCGGCCTTGCGGGTTGAGCAGCCGAACAAGGTGTTCGAGCCGGACAAGCTCGCACCCTTGATCAAACAGGCCTGCGAAGCGCTTCACTACGCCCACGACCACGCGAAAATTGTGCACCGGGACGTCAAGCCAGCGAACTTGATGCTAAACAGCAAGGGAGAGCTGAAAGTGGCGGACTTCGGGATCGCCCGCAGCCTCAGCGATTCCGCAAGCATACTCACTCGGGCTCGTGGAACCAGCGGCACCCTTGCTTACATGAGCCCGCAACAGATCACCGGAGAGCGGGCCACCCATCTGGACGATATTTATTCGCTCGGCGCTACGATCTATGAATTTCTGACAGGCAAACCGCCCTTCTACAGCGGCGACATCACGGATCAGATCAAGTCGAAATTGCCCCATTCAATGTCCCAACGCCGGTTGGACCTCGAGGTTGCCGGCGGTCAACCGATTCCGCCGTCCTGGGAGAACACCATCATGGCTTGTCTGTCGAAAAATTCCGCCAGCCGCCCGCAAAGCGCAATCGAAATTGCGGCGCAACTTGGATCGACGATGGCGTCCGTCCGGCCGAGTCCTCCGCCTCCACCCCCGGCGCCCTTGTTAGCGCAACGGAACGGAATAAATCTCTGGTACGCCGGCGGGGCGGGCATGCTGGTTCTGATCGCGGCCGCGTTTTACTACACTTCGAAGCCGGGCAAAACGCAGCCGCTGGAAACTCTCGAGCCGCTGCGAACGCCGATTATGTCTCCGGCGACCGACAAGCCGCGCGAATTGGCTGCCACGATACGGCCAAGTCCCGCGTTCACTGCGGCGACAGCACCCGTCGCGACGGTTAATGCGACAACCCAAATCAACCCATCGGCGCCCGTTTCTCTTTCGCCGACAGAAAGATCGCCCAACGCGACTAACGTCGTGCAAGCCGTGCCTCCGCCGATTGCTGCCGCGCCCGCGGAACAGGAGCGTTTTCCTGAGACTCGAACCCGTCTCCTGGCGGCGGACGAAGTTCGCCGATGGGATAATGCAAAACTGCGTTATGCGATTAATGAACTCTACGCCCGCGGTGGCTACGATTTTCGGGTGGCGGAGATAAAGGCGATCTTCACCCAGTTTTCCTGGTATCGGCAACGAGTTGTAAACGGTCGAACCCAACCACAGGCCGCGGCCCAGCTCTCCCCTCTCGAATACGCCAACCTCGAGCTGCTTCAAAAAGAACGCGATAGCCGGCGATGAGACTGCGGCTCCACGTTTGTTCCGTCCTGCTGCTCGTCGCCCCTTGGGGAATGCCGGCCTTATCTTCCGACCCGAGCACAACGCGCGGCACAGTCTGTATCTGCATTGATCCGGGCCATCCGAGCGAAAATAACGACGGGGCCACCGTCACCAACGGGCTTCGCGAAGTCTCGGTAAATTGGGAAGTCGCCCAGTTGCTTCGGAATATTCTGGAACGTGAAGGCTTCAAAGTTGTGCTCACGAAGAAGAGCGAAGGCGAGTTCGTCAAGAACAAGGATCGCGCCGCCATCGCCAATGCGGCTGAGGCCAAGCTGTTTCTTCGTTTGCACGCTGATGCCGGCCCTTCGACAGGATTTACGGTGTACTACCCTCGGCGCCCTGGCACGTCTCACGGCACAACCGGCCCTTCCGAGGAAGTCCTCGCTTCCTCAAAAATCGCCGCGGCTCGTTTTCATCCGGCGTTTGCCGAAGCGCTGCGCGAAAAACTAAGAGATAATGGGTTGCACGGCGAAGAAGACACCTTGATCGGCGGCCGGCAGGGCGCACTTACCGGTTCCATCTTTAGCAAGGTTCCCACCGTGCTCGTGGAAATGGTTTTTCTCACTACGGCCAAGGACGCCGGATGGATCAAACAAGAAGCGAACAAGGCGATCATGGCCGAAGCCCTCGCTTCCGGCGTGAAGGCAATCTTCGATCCGTAAAAGGGGACGATCTGAAACGCAGGCCAGATAATTCGCCCGACTTATCTCCCGGAGGCGAGACGTTCGCCCGTAATTCGGGGGAGGCCGGCATCGTAGATTCGGGACTGAGCGGCTGCGATGTCGTACGAGACGCGGCGGAATTCGAAGGTGCGAGTCGCAGCTTCGTAAAGGACGTAACAGGCGTCGGGATTGCGGTCGCGAGGTTGGCCGACGGAGCCGGCGTTGATCAGGATCCTGCCATGATCGGGCAGGCCAATGCGACCGCTCGCACCTAGCGACTCCACTTCACCGTCCTTCCACCAGAAGACGCCCGGGATGTGAGTGTGTCCGCAGAAACAAACGGGATGCGTTTGCACGGCGAAATGAGCGCGGATTTCGGATTCACGCCGGAGATAGGTCCAGGCTTCCGGGTGATCCAGCGAGGAATGGACGAATTGAAGATCGCCCGCGCTCGCCACCATCGGCAGGCCGGCCAGGAAATCGCGGCGGCCGGTGGAAAGCTGTTCGCGCGCGAATCGGATTCCAGCCACGGCCGGACCGCTCATGTCTCCAAGAATGCGGTCGTTGGTGACGGCGAAATCATGGTTTCCGAGCAAGACCTGAGTTTCGAGAGTGCGGAGCAGATCGAGACAATCCCTCGGACTGGCGGCGTACCCCACCACGTCGCCCAGACACATCATCCGCGTGAAGCGGACGCGGGCGAGATCGGCGAGGACGGCTTGGAATGCCTCCAGGTTCGAATGGATGTCACTAAAAACGGCCCAGGTATCGCCAGCCATTGCTTGAGCGTGACAGTTTTCATCACAGCTGCAAAGATCGCCGCGTTATGGCGGCACAAATCTTCGTCCCTGGGATTTATGGACGAACTTGATCTGGGCCAGACGATTCGCGGCTTTGTCGCGGAGCAAAAGCTGTTCGACCGCTACATTCTGAAATCAATCCTCGGCCGCGGCGGGATGGGGATCGTCTGGCGCGCGTTTGACGAGCATCTCGAACGCGACGTCGCCCTGAAGTTCTTGCCGGAACTCGTTATCCACGACAAGGCGGTGCTCGACGATTTGAAGCGGGAGACGAAACGCAACCTGGACCTGACCCATCACCACATTGTCCGGATCTACGATTTCGCGCAGGACAGTGCGAGCGCGTGCATTTCAATGGAGTTCGTCGACGGCGAAACCCTCTCCGCCCTGCGAATCGACCGGCCGGACAGAGTATTTCAGACGGAAGAATTGTTGCAGCCGATGACGGAGCTTTGCGAAGCCCTGACCTACGCGCACACCCGGGCATCGATCGTCCACCGCGACCTGAAGCCGGCGAACCTCATGGTCACCGGCAAAGGTGTTTTGAAAGTGACCGACTTCGGGATAGCCCGCAGCCTGAGCGATTCGATCAGCATGCTCACGATGGGGCGCGGGGTGAGCGGAACGCTCTTGTACATGAGCCCGCAACAACTGGATGGAGACCGGCCCTCGGCGGCGGACGACATTTATTCGGTCGGGGCGACGATCTACGAAGTGCTAACCAGCAAACCGCCCTTTTACAGCGGCGGGGTAGAACGTCAGATCCACGAGAAAACGCCGCCGCCGATGCGGTTGCGCCGGGAGGACCTTGGGATCACCTCAAGCAGAGCGATTCCGGAGCACTGGGAAGAATGCGTGGCGGATTGTCTCGCGAAAGATCCGGCGCGGCGTCCGGCGTCGGCCGCTGAGCTGAGCGC
>JBAPMH010000678.1:0-4770 GCA_049278515.1 Chthoniobacterales bacterium | reverse complement strand
GCCTAAGGCGGATCGAAAATCGAAAATTCCCGATGGGCCAGCGCACTGAGAATCTCGAACAGTTTGCCATCGACGTCATTCTGGAGCGTCGCCATGGCGTCCGGGCCGCACTCCTTCGGGCGCTGCTTTACGCGCTTTCGTTTATTTACGAGCGGCTCGTGCAGATCCGTCTGTTCCTCTATCGGCGCCGCATCTTCCGGGAACACACTCTGGGTTGTCTCGTCATCAGCATCGGCAACCTGACGGTGGGGGGAACGGGTAAGACTCCCATCGTCGAAAAATTTGCCCGGGCTCTCCGGGCCGGCGGGCGTCGGGTCGCGATTTTGAGCCGGGGTTACAAGAGCGTGCCGCGCCGCACTCCGCGGAAATGGTGGGACCGGTTCCGCCGGAGGAAGCCGCTGCCACCGCGAATCGTCTCGGATGGAAAGACGCTTCTGCTCGATTCGCTGACCGCGGGGGACGAGCCCTATATGCTGGCGAAAAACCTCAAGGACGTGGTCGTCCTCGTGGACAAGGATCGGGTCAAGAGCGGGCTGTTTGCCATCAAGGAACTAAAAGCGGACACGCTCCTTCTCGATGACGGCCTGCAATATCTCCACCTGAAACATCGCCTCGACATCGTCCTGATCGATCGCCAGGCGCCGTTTGGAAATGAGCATTTGCTTCCGCGCGGCACTCTCCGGGAGCCGCCCCGTAATTTGCGGAGAGCGAGCTACATTTTCATTACGAAAAGCACCGGCGAGCCTAACGATGAGTTGATCGAACGGATCCGGCGTTACAATCGCACCGCTGAAATTATCGAGTGCGCCCATCAGCCGCTCCATCTTCAGGATGTTTTGACCGGCGAACAGGTTCCTCTCGAACGGCTGCGGAACACCTATATTGGCTCCATTTGCGGGATCGCAGCGCCCGAGAGTTTTGAAGAGGGGCTGCGCAAACTGGGCGCTCGTCTCGAACTGTCGAAACGTTACACCGACCACCACCGTTACACCGACGCGGAGTTGAACAGCTTCATCAATCGCTGTGTCCGCCGCGATCTCGAAATGATCGTGACCACGGAGAAGGACGCGGTCCGTTTCCCGCGCCTCGCGAAAGCCGACGTCCCAATTTATTTTCTTCGCGTCGAGATCGAAATTCTAAGCGGCCACGAAAGCTGGGAGCATTGCGTCGCCCGGATTTGCCGGCCCCAGCCGATGCTCTCGCCCGAGCGTTTTTTTGCCTGATGTTCGCGCTCGTCTAACGCGGGTCATCCCGAGGCTGGCGAAGCGCGCCGAGGGATCTCTCAAGCGCTCTTGCGCTAGCGCGAAATTTCCAGACGTTCAGGTCAGCGCGACGTCATGACTTTGCTTGGGTGACCAGGATTGCAACTGAGAGGTCCCTCACCGTCTGCGCGGCTCGGGATGACCCGCGTTAACGCTTGTTCCGATGAGCGCCGCGCCGTAGACCAATTCCATGGAAATCTCGGTCCAAAATCTCACGGCCATCATCTTTCTGGTCACCGGCCTTTCGCACATCCTGCAACCGCGCGTCTGGGTGCAATTCTTCATCATGCTGCGCGAGAAAGGTGAGGTCGGCAGTTTCCTCAACGCCTTCCTTCATTTCCCGCTCGGCGTCTTCATCGTAGCGTTCCACAACATCTGGCATGGGCTTCCCGGAACCATCGTTACAGTCATCGGCTGGGGCCTGACCATTAAGGGCGCGATCTATTTCCTTTTCCCTCGCTTCGGTGTTCGCATGCTGGGGGTCGTTTCGATGGAACGTTCCTGGCAGTTCGTGGTGGTCGGCATTCTCAGCGTGGCCCTGGCCATCTGGATTTTTTGGGCGCACTGGTAAGCCGGGGCCGACTCGCCGCTGTTTGGTTGTAGCGACGGCGCTCTGTCGCCGTGAACACCGGCCTGAGTTAGCCACGCGTTCACACGCCGACTGAGCGGCGTCGCTACAATGAGACAACAAAGCGCGCGCGTAATCCCTGCCGCGCGATAGAATCAAGAGATGAGCGAAAAAGCAGAGCTGATCGTAGAGGGCAAAAAGCTCCCGGTTTCGAATCTAAACAAAGTCCTGTACCCGAAGGCCGGATTCACCAAGGGCCAGGTGATCGATTATTACATCCGGATCGCGCCATTTCTCCTGCCGCATTTGAAAGACCGGCCGCTGACCATGAAGCGCTATCCCAACGGGGTCGATCAGCCGTTCTTTTACGAAAAGAACTGCCCCTCGCATCGGCCGAGTTGGGTGAAGACGGCGAAAGTCTGGAGCGAAGGCAACCAGCGCGACATGCATTACTGCCTCGCCCAGGATTTGCCGACCCTGGTTTGGGCAGCCAACCTCGCCGACATCGAGCTTCACACTTCGCTGGCGCGGAAGAAGGATGTCGCGCGCCCCACCATGATGGTTTTCGATCTCGATCCCGGGGCGCCGGCCGACATCGTGCAATGCTGCCAGGTCGGACTTTGGCTGCGCGAATTGCTGGCCACGATGAAGCTGAAAAGCTGGGCGAAAACCTCCGGGTCGAAAGGCCTCCAAATTTATGTGCCGCTCAACACCGCCGTGACGTTCGACCAGACGAAAGATCTTTCGCGCGCTCTCGCGGAACATCTCGAGCGCGAACACCCGAAACTGGTCGTCTCGAAAATGGCCAGGGCGTTGCGCACCGGCAAAATATTTGTCGACTGGAGCCAGAACGACGAACACAAGACGACCGTGAACGTTTACTCCCTTCGAGCCAAGGAAGAGCCGACCGTCTCGACGCCAGTGACGTGGGACGAAGTGGAAAAATGTCTGAAGAAAAAGAACGCGAACCTGCTTGTCTTCCCGTCCGACAAGGTCCTGCAGCGCGTGGAGAAAATGGGCGACCTGTTTGAGGCTGTCGAAACGCTCAAGCAGAAGCTGCCGAAGAAGTGGGCGTTGTAGCCCCAATGTGGGAGGCGCCTTTGTGCGGCGACCGTTGTCGGGACGCAAAGGTCCCTCCCACATTGAAACAACCCAATGATTGAAATTCTCGCGCTCAGTTCCGCGGTCTTTTACGGGTCCGCCGATTTTTTTGGCGGGCTAACGGCGCGCCGCGCGAACACGATCGCTACTGTTGTCTGGTCGCAGTTTGCTGGATTCGTTCTTCTTTTGCTGATCCTGCCGTTTCTTCCTCCCACCACTGTTTCAGCGCGCGATTGGGTTTGGGGATTTGTCGCCGGCTTCACGGGCGGAATTGGCGTTGCCCTTTTGTATCGGGCGCTGGCTGTTGGCGCGATGGCCGTCGTGGCCCCGACTACCGCGGTAATCGCGGCGATGATTCCGGTCCTCTTCGCGTTCGTAATGGGCGAGCGTTTGGGGTTTCTCACGCTGATCGGGGTGGCGCTCGCCCTGGTCGCAATTGGATTGGTCAGCCGGCCCGCGCCGCAGAACGGTTTTGAGGCAAGGGAATCAGGGAAACCTTCCTTGCCGCCTGGATTTATTCTGGCTTTGCTCGCCGGCATCTCCGTGGGGATTTTTTTCCTCTCCCTCGCTCGCACGAGCAGCGCCGCCGGGATGTGGCCACTCATCGCAGCGCGGATTGCGTCGATCGCTTTGTTTGGGCTGATCGCGCTGGTCACCCGGAGAACGCTCCGCATGAGCCGATCCGCGATGACGACCGCCGTGACCGGAGGCGCCCTCGACATGCTCGCCAATGCGCTCTACATGGTCGCGGCGCGGATCGGACCGTTGAGCATCGTGGTCACGCTGGCCTCTCTTTATCCGGCGAGCACCGTCATTCTTGCTCGTATCGTTCTTGGCGAACGTCTTAGCGTTATCCAGGGAATCGGCCTCGGCTGCGCGCTCGGTGCGGTGGCCATGATTGTCGGAACGTCCGGCTGACGCCCACCATGAAGCATCGCCTCAAGATCGAAAACATCCTGGCCGCGGCGGACGTGATCGATCCGGTCTTTCTCCGCACGCCGCAGTTCCACGCCGATTCCCTGTCGCGATTGCTCGGAACAAAAATTCTGGTCAAAGTCGAGACCGCCAATCCGATCCGGTCGTTTAAGGGGCGCGGCGCGGAATTTCTGGCCTCGACGATTTCGGACAAAGCCAGACTCATTACAGCGAGTGCCGGCAACTTCGGACAGGCCATGGCCTACGCCTGCGTCCGGCGCGGGATCCAGCTCACCATTTACGCCAGCATCAACGCCAATGGTTTCAAGCTCGAAAGAATGCGAACGCTTGGGGCCACGGTGGTGCTTCACGGCGAGGATTTCGACGCTGCGAAAATGGAAGCGAAACGCGTCGCGCAGGCGACCGGCGTCCGAATGGTCGAGGACGGGTTCGAACCGGAAACTGGCGAGGGGGCAGGCACAATCGGCATCGAATTGGCCAATGGGCGCGAAGAAATCGATGCGGTAATTCTCCCGCTGGGGAACGGTGCGCTGGCCTGTGGGGTCGGTCGCTATTTGAAACATGCTTGCCCGAGGGTCCGCGTGGCTGCAGTCCAATCCGCCGGCGCCCCGGCCATGCTCCAGTCCTGGAAAGAAAAGCGAGTTGTTACCTTCGACACGATGACGACCATCGCCGACGGGATCGGTGTCCGGATTCCAATCCCTGAATGCGTGCAGGACATGGAAGGCATTATCGATGACGGCGTTTTCGTGGAGGACGCCAGCCTGATCGAAGCGATGCGCCTGGCCCACCAGCATCTCGGCATCGTCCTCGAGCCTTCCGGCGCGGCCGGCCTCGCTGCGATCCTGGAAAACCGGGACCGCTTCGCCGGTCAGAACATTGCCGTCGTCCTTTGTGGCGGCA
>JBAPMH010000677.1:0-8738 GCA_049278515.1 Chthoniobacterales bacterium | reverse complement strand
GACGCGGCCCGACGTGGGCCTCGCCTCCGCCTCGATCCGTGGCGTGGTGGGTAACCCGCGGCAGAAGACGCGCGACGGCGGCGCGCTCCGCCTCGAGAACGCCGACACCCTTTGCTTCATTTGCACGTACATTCCCCGGGCCGTGATCCAGCTTGCCGGTCCCCTCGACGAACGCTTCACCGGCTACGGATTCGAGGACGCGGACTATTCAGTGCGGATTCGAGGGCACGGCCTCCATCTGGCGGTATTCGATGGCTGCATCGTCGATCATTCGGGCAAGCTGCCATCGACCTTCCGCACCCGCCGCGATTTCCCGCTCCTGGCGCGCCGCAATCAGGAGCTCTTCCACGAAAAGCAACACCAGGCGAAAGGCGGCGGTCCGGCCATGCTCGCCGTGATGCGGGTCAAGAACGAAGCCGGGCACATTGGCGAATCGCTTGAAAGCGTCCTTCCGCTCTGCGAACGCGCGATCGTCTTCGACGATCACTCCGATGACGAGACCGTCGCGATCTGCGAGTCCTTCGGCCAGTGCGTCGAGGTCCTGCCCTCGCCATTCCGTGGAGTCGACGAAGCTCGTGACAAGAACTATGTCCTGGAGCGCGTCATCGCCGCACTCCCCGACTGGGTCCTCTGGATCGACGGCGACGAAGTGCTCGAGCAAGAAGGTCCCGCGCGCATCCGCGAGGCGACCGCGCGGGCCGGCGACACCAGCGTCTATTCCCTGCGCGTCGCCTACTGCTGGGACGGCAGCGATCAGATCCGCGTCGACGGCATCTGGGGCCGCATGCGCCGGCCATCGCTGTTCCGGCTACGCGGGCAGTTCGTGCGCAATCTGCGCTTTACGATGGCACGAGCGCCCAACCTTCATTGCGGGAATGTGCCGCGCAACCTGCGCGGACAGAAACGCGATCTCGACGTCCGGCTGAAACACTACGGCTACGTCACGCCTGAGTTGCGCCTGCGCAAATACCAGTGGTACACACGCATCGATCCCCACAACCCGAAGGAAGATAATTATCGCCATCTCATGAGCATCCCCGGCGCGCGACACGCCCCCGGAGCACCCGTATTCAAGGCATGGGATGCATGACGCCATCTCGCCCAAACTTCAGCAAAAACCTAACTCAATAACCAATAGATCAGATGACTAATTATCAAGACATCCCCGGAAAACCACCCGTCACCGTCGAGCTGCCCCTAACTCCAGCGTATGAGGGCGACGGCATCACTCTCACCAGCCAATCCGTCACGGCGACGCTGGACTTGAGTGGCGGAACGCACACCTTCGACAGCGTGGAGAAAACTGTCGGCACCTATCAAGGCGCCGAAGTCCGCGCGAAACTGACGTTCACCTATCACTACGACAAGAAGGAAGACAAAGTTACCATCCGCGGGAACGACGACAACACCGCCGACCAGCTCCGAATTACCACGTCCCTCGGTGGCGAACCTGGTCTCGCCTCCCATCACACCCCCAACGACGCGGGGCTGAACCTGGCCTCGAACCATCTCTGGGCCGCCAGGGTGAAGCAGTCTCCCGGCCTGAGCGAGGCCATGGCGGCAACCGCGCGCGCTTGCAATGACATCCTCGTCAAGGCCCTGATGGACGCCGGCGTGTCGAGCGTCCTTAAGATCGGCACGGCTCCTGTGGTAACGCTCGAGAACCTGAACAACTTCAAACAAATGTTTGGGGAAGAGGTCACGCCCCTCGACCTAAGCACTGCGCCCGCCGAAATAGCCAGGATACAATTCATCGTCTATTCGTCTTACGTGGGCACCGTCACCTGGACGGCAAACACTACCTTCGCCAACGTTATCGGCAGCACAGACGACCCCAAGGTTCCCGGCTATTCGTCCTGGATAGAGCTCTGGGCCTATAAGTGCAACAGTGGAAAGGATACCGACACCTGCTCATCACTTAACTATTACAGCAACGATCCAAGCCGGAAATGTAAAGGAGTCATTCTGGGGGGACATGTCATTCCAGGAACGACCGCCAAGAAAATGAACAAGGGCGATAAGGTGTATATCTATCCTATCTGCACTGATCACAATAATACGGATGCGAACTCCATGAAAAGCATATACAACCCTGATGGCGTCCAACTGAAATACTGGTAGAGACAGGCGGTTCGCGCGGCGGAATGGTTGCCCGGGTCAACTCGCCGAGACTCGCAGAATGGCCGAGATGGAATCGGACTCGCCGTAGAGATTCGCGCCGCAACGACAGGACAGCTTCGCGTAGTCAAAATCTGAGCGACCGCAGTAAAAGCAGCGGTGTGGAAGAGTCGCGCGTTTATAGATGTCGATCGTCTGTATCTTCCGGAAGAGGAGCGCGACGTCCTCCGGCGTGAAGATCGAATCTCCCGCCAATTGTTGGATCGTGCTGTCATCCATTTCCCGGCCGGTCACTTTGAGATGCTCGATGGCAAGCAGGAAGTGGAGCGGGCCAATGAGCGCGTCTCGCTCCAGGGCACGGTAGTTCGGATGGTTGGGATGGGAGACGTGGATGTCTTCGAGAATGTACATTCCTCCGTCGCGCACGTTGGAAATCGATTCCACGAGGCAGTTGCGTTGATGAACGAGCTGATGGCTCCCATCTTCGATAATGAGGTCGAAGGGTGTGTCGAGGCGGCGGAAAAGCGCACGCAGTTGCTCGACCGACCCTTGATCCACTTGCGCATATTCGATCCGGGGCGACACCGGCCAGTCCGCCCGCTGCCGGAGAATGTCGCAGCCCACTATCCGGGCGTCAGGGAAACGTTCGGCAAGCCAGCGGATCGAGGCGCCTTTGTAAACGCCAAATTCCAGGATAGCGGAAACATGACCAAGCCCAGAGAATGCACCTTCGTAAAAATCGACGTATCGGTGCCAGAAAAACTTGTCCGAACGATTGTGAAACAAGGTACTCATATTTTGAGAAGCCTCAGGAATCCGGTGAGAGCTCAGGAAGCTCCGCCGATCGACCTGTCGTCAACTTGGCAATTGATTCTCTCATTCGTTGATTTGAGTGCAGCTGTGCCTCTGAAAGGCTACAGATTAGTCACAATCTTGGCGATGATAACGTCCGCGAGGCGGGCGGATTAGATTTCCTCGGGAAGACCCGCCCCGAGAAGCGTAGATGCGCACCCGTGAAGATTCGAACTTCAAACCTTCTGATCCGTAGTCAGATGCTCTATCCAGTTGAGCTACGGGTGCTAAGAGAGCGCTAATTTGCGGAGGAATGGTGAAGCGTCAACCGGGTGCTGACTCACCGCGCCCCATAATGACCAGGCGCGAAGCCGGCAAGAGCGGACACAAATTGTCTTGACGAATCGGTACTGGGATCGTCAACATTTGGCCGCGCGAAGTTCGTTGCGCGCTCCCCAGAGCACGCAACCCCTTCGGCACGGAGAAACGCAACAAAAGACAACAAAAACATGAAATTAAAATACCCCTTAATCCTCACCATCGTCGGCGTTGCCGCGGTCGGCCTTTGCTACAACTCGGGCGGGGCGGAGCCGATGAAGAAAACTACAAAACGCATCTCGGCGGCGGACAAAGCGGCCATCAAAGAACTCTTGAAAGGTGCAGACCAGAATGCATATCGAGTGCAATTTGATGGTGGGAAAGATACCGCGGGAGCGAAGAAGCTGACGCTGGGCAGTGTTAAGCAGGCAGGAAGGACCGGAGCCGGGACCGGAGCCTACCTCGTCGAAGACGATATCATGATCTGCTACAAAGGGACGGTGCCCTGGAAGACACTTGAGGGGCAGCTCGGTAAGGAGAAAGTGCAGCGCCTCAATGCCATTATGGCGAAATACCAGTAGCCGCTGCGATTTATGAGGTGGGTTCGCAGAGTCACCAAAGCCGCGCGAACCCGCCCCAAGATGGAAATAGACAGGGGGGGCCGGGCAGACCGGCCCCTTTTTCAGAGAGTCGTCTATTTCCTGGCCTTCGTTCATCTGGCTCTGGTGGCCGCCGTGATTTTTCACGCCGCCGATCCGTGGATTACTCGCGGCTGGTTGGAAAGGCCGATGGGTTTCTGGGGTGGGGTCAATTTTTCCCTCTGGCGTTTCGGATTCTTCTCTCCCGATGTCGGGAAAAGCTCGGAGATTGAGTTCAAAATCCATCTTCGCGATGGACGGGCGGAGCAGTTGAGCACCTTATCCGGCTTCGATTTCTTCACCGCAAACCATGAATCTCTCGTCCGGTTTTATGGTTTCAGGATCCACTCCGCGGAGGATCCTGTGCTCCAGGATTTGTCAGCGCGCTCCGTCGTCGTCCGTTTGTTGAACGAACTCGGACTATCCCGGGATGTCGTGTCCGTGGACTATACTTTACGAAGCGTGCGTTACCCCACGATGCAAGGCTTTCGCGCGGGCGAGCCGGTCGAGACAAAAGAACTCTACGCGACTAATTTTGTCATGGCACAAGAGTGAACGGGCCGGCCGAAGAACAGCGGCCGCCCGGTCAAACGCTCCGGGCGCGAGCCAGAGCTGCTGTGGTCACGTTTTTTTGTGCGCCGCAATCGCCGGCGCCTCTCGGCGTTTTCCGCCTTTTGATTTCCGGGTTCGCGCTCTTCCAGGCGATCCTGTGGTATCGAGATTGGTCCGCCTTTTTCGGACCGGACGCCTGGCTTCAATGGGAAATCTCGCGGGCCCTGGGCTTGGAATGGCAACTCCACATGCTGCATGTCGCCGGAGTCCTGCAACATTTTGGGGTCTCGCCGGACGACGCGGTAACCATGTTCTATTGGGCTTACGTCACGTTTCTCGTGGCCTTGCTCGTTGGCTGGCACACGAGAATCGCGGCCTTTCTCGTCTGTTTCAGCCACTACATAATGATGAACACCATCTCCATTTTTGTTTATGGGATGGATATCTTTCTCCAGATCGCGCTCTTCTACCTCATGGTAATGCCGGTCGCGAAAGCGTACTCACTCGACGTGTGGCAGGGGCGAGTTTCGTCCACGCCTTCCTGGGGAGTCACCCTTTCACGGCGCGTGTTACAGATTCATCTTTGCCTGGCTTATGTCTCCTCGGGATTCGAAAAACTGCCGTCCGTGGCGTGGTGGAGCGGTAATGTGATTTGGCGCTCGCTGGTCCAGCCGGATTTCCGCCAACATGATTTCACCTGGCTGGCGCGTTTTCCATGGCTGGTCATGCTCTCGAGCTGGTTTGTGATGTTAATCGAGACCGGCTATTGCGTCGCCATGTGGGTCCCGCGCCTGCGGGTCTTCTGGATGGCCGGCATTATCGTTTTGCATGTGGGCATCGCCCTCTTCATGGGGCTCGGTCTTTTCGGCTTGATCATGATTCTGCTGACGATCTCCGCTTTCGGGTCCGAAGCCTGGACTGACGCGAGAGAGATGATGCGCCAGGTTTCCGCGAGATTTCATTCTACAGTGCGCGCTTGAGGCGCACCGCGAAGGGGCGATTCTGTTCCGTGACGGTTTTTCTCGGCTGCGGGTTTGCGGCAAAATATCCCGAAGGCGGCGGCAATTTTTCCGTGCCGCTGCAATGGATGCTCGGGTTGCGCCGCCTCGGCCTCGACGCCGTCTGGCTCGAAGTTTTGACCGCCACGGCCGATCCGCGCGAAGACGCTGCTCGCATTCGGACTTTTCAGCGCCGGCTCCACGCCCACGGCCTGGGCGAATCCTACTGCCTGCTCCATCAAACCCGGGCGAGTGACGAACACGAACTCGGAGCGATGCGCTGCCACGGTCTGTCGCGCCAGGAACTTTCCCGCCGCCTGGCGGGCCCCAACACCCTGCTCAACCTTAGCTATTCGCTCCATCCTCCGTTTCTCCTCGAGTTCGAGCGGCGAATCTTTTGCGATCTCGATCCGAGCGAGATCTTTTTTTGGATGACGAAAATGGAACTGGGCCAGTCGCACCATCACGAATTCTGGACCATCGGGCTCAATTGCCACGCTCCGGATTGCCGGCTCCCAAAACCTGTAGCGGCTCCGCTATGCGAAGCGCCTGCTGCGGCCAACCAAACTCTCGCGTCGCCCACAGGGCGACGGCTACAGTGGGACACATTCTATCCATTGGCTGATACGGAACTGCTCCAACCGCAACCGAGTCCCGCCACCACGAAGTTCACCACCATCGGCCAATGGTACTGGGGCGGCGGCGTTGAGGTGGACGGCAAATTTTCTGATTTATCAAAGAAGCTCGCCTTCGAGCCATATCTCGACTTGCCCCGGCGGGTCCCGTCCGCCCGGTTTGAGCTCGCGATGAATTTGAAAAGCGATGACCCCGAAATTGGGCGGCTCCGCCAGCGTGGTTGGAGGGTCGTTTCGCCGCATCGCGTGGCGCGGACACCGCTTTCTTACCGGCGCCATATTGCGAGCGCAGCGGCGGAATTCACCGCGATAAAAGGCGTGGACGTAGCCTGGCGCACCGGGTGGCTCAGCGATCGCGCTGCGACTTTCCTGGCGCTCGGACGGCCGGTCATCACCGAGGACACCGGCGCGGAGAATTACCTCCCGGCCGAGAGCGGCTTCTTCTTCGTTCGCGACCTCGAGACGGCGGTAGCCGCGGTTCGCGAAGTAATGGCCGATTGGCCCCGCCTGGCTCGACATGCCCGTGAATGCGCGGTGGAAACGTTCGATTCTGCGAAAAACCTTCGGAAAATCCTCGGTTCTTGATCGTAAGAAAGAGGGCGCGATTACCCGTTGCAAAAAGATTTGAGGGTGTTACTCGTTCCCGGTTATGGCTGACTTGCTGAAAGCAGACGAGGCGAAAGCCCGCCTGAAAAAGATCCCCGAGTGGGAGCTCGAGAAGAAGCATATCGAGCGTACTTTTGAGTTCGACGACTTTACGGAATCAATCGATTTTGTGAATGGAGTAGCGGAAGTGGCAGAGGATGAGGAGCACCATCCCGACATCGATATCCGTTACAACAAAGTGCGCCTGGTTTTGAGCACGCACAGCAAGGGCGGGTTGACCGAGCTCGATTTTGCGCTGGCTGAGCGGATCGACACGCTTTCGGAATAGCGGCTGCGATGCCGCCAGGACATCCCACCAAAGCGCGCCAAATTACGGCCTGGATAGTTGTTGTCGTCACGGTCCTGGCAGTTTGGGCCTACGTCGATTATCGCGGTCAGCCGCCGCCGACGCCGGCGCGGCCGGCGGCAGTGATCGGTGATCAGTTGGTGATGAGCGCCTCCGTGACAAGATGAGGCGCGACGGGTACAAGAGGGGGATGAATAACGGCACCCAGAACTACAAAGATTTGCTGGTTTGGCAGAAGGGAATCGCCCTCGCCAAAGCAACTTATAACCCCACGAAACCATTTCCGGCTGAAGAAAGGTTTGGGCTCATCGCCCAAATGCGTCGAGCGGCAGTTTCGATTCCGTCGGACATCGCGGAAGGTCAGGCTCGGCGAACTACCGGTGAGTTCGTCCCGTTCATTTCCCACGCCGAAGGTTCGTGCGCCGAGCTCGACACTCAACTAATCCTCAGCGTCGAACTCGCGTTCTGCCGGAAAGATATGGCGCTGCCAATATACGAAATGATTGCCGAAGAGCGCCGAATGTTAAATGCGCTTCGCCGAAAGCTTGCCGGCCGAACATCCAACTGATCACTGGTCACCGGCCACTGATCACTAGCCCGTCGCCTGCGGCGACGGGCTTCGCCCCTCGTCCGCGTCAATGAACTGGAACATCGTCTCGATATCCGCACGCTCGGAGAGGCCACCTTCACGCTTCCGGCGCTCGAGGATTTCGCTCGCTTTGTCGCGCCAGCCAAATTTGCGCATGAACTCGTTCCACATCTCGATCTCAGCCTCGCTGGGGCGCCTTCCCGCCGTGAATGCCCACTCGAGCAAATCATCGTCGGTCCCGCCCTGGTTGGCTCGCTCCGCCAGCTCGTTGTAGTCAATGTGCAAAAACGCACAGCACTTCGCATCGAAACCTTTCCCGAGGTTCGGCTGGTAGTCGGGCGGCAATTCGCTTCTGGCCTGAGCCCGAATCTTGTCGATCATCCGGCCGAAGTAGACGAGGCCGCCAAGCGTGGCGGTGGGACTGCGGACGAGGAATTCTTTCATTCGCCCTCGAATCTCTGATTGCCTTGCGCTTTTTCAAGGGCGCGACACCATTGAACTGGATGGACCGCGTCGCCGGCATCGAAACGGAATATGGCTGCCTCGTCAGCGGAGAGGAAAGCCGCGCCCATACCGACGCCTGGCCGGTGCGGGTGAAGAATTATCTGTTCCGCAAAGCGCAAGCGGGCGCCATCGATCTTCATTATCGCGACTATGAAGAGCCGCCCGGCAATGGCGGTTTCCTGCTCAATGGCGGCCGGCTTTATCTCGATATGGGCCACATCGAGTATGCGTCCCCCGAGTGCCTCCATCTGCGTGACGTCGTTACCTACGACCTCGCCGGCGACCATTTGCTCCAATCCGCCCTTGAGGAGCTGGGCGCCGTCGAGCGCGTCTCGTTTATCAAAAACAATGTCGATCACCACACTGGCGCGACATTTGGTTGTCATGAGAATTATCTGATGAAACGGGAGGCGCAATTCACGCCACCAATTCTGGGAACGCTGCTCACTTTTTTGGCGACCCGGCAAATCTTTACCGGTGCAGGCCGCGTCGGTCAGTCCAATCCACTGGCGTTTGATTTCGAGCCGCCGCAGCCGGAGACCCAGGTCAATTTCCAGCTTAGCCAGCGCGCCGATCATATCGTGAACGACATTTATCAGTGGGTTCAATTCAACCGCGCGATCATCAACGCGCGCGATGAGC
>JBAPMH010000676.1:0-5199 GCA_049278515.1 Chthoniobacterales bacterium | reverse complement strand
GTATTTGGGTGGCCATTCGGATGTCACGGGCGGGGTGACGATAACAAGGACAAAAACCGATTTCTTCGAGCGCGTGCGCGAAATTCAAACGACCGGCGGCGCGGTCCCCTCTCCTTTCGATTGCTGGCTGGTTCTGCGCGGGATGCGGTCGCTCCCCTGGCGAATGCGCGCGCATTCGGACAATACGTCCAAAATTGCGGCGTGGCTGGCTGATCATGCGCGCGTGGAGGCGGTCCATTACCCCGAACTGGCGACCCACGCCGGCCACGAAATCGCGGCGCGGCAAATGAGCGCCTTCAGCGGAATGCTTTCCTTCGAGGTGAAAGGCGGCGGCGCCGCCGCCTTGGGCGTGGCCGCGAAGACAGCCATTTTTATTCGCGCCACGAGTCTGGGCGGAGTGGAAAGTCTCATCGAACATCGCGCCTCCATCAAAGGCGAAGACCCGCGGACGCCGCCGGGGTTGCTCCGGTTGTCGATCGGCTTGGAGCATCCGGACGATCTCATCGAAGACCTGGCGCAGGCGCTGGAAATGTAGGGAGCCGCTGCACTGCCTGTCATCCCGAGTCCCGCCGCCGCGGGACGACGGACCTTACAGGCGCCAACCGGTCACCCCAGGGCAAGCCGACAGGTTCGGCAGTTGTTCGCTGCGAGCATCGCGTCAGCGTTTTCAGCGTAACGCAATCTGCGACTGGGAGGTCCCTCGGCGCGCTGCGCCAGCCTCGGGATGACACCGTTAGCTGCGCGCCTTGCTGAATTTCCCGCGGACCAACTCCACCACGTCCCGCAGTTCGGCGACATGGAGCAAATACGCAGCGCCAAAAAAGACCCCTGCGCCGACCCCGATAGTGACGATGAGCCCGATTGCTTTTCGCAGGAGCGACCCGGCGTGAGCGGCGAAAAAAAAGTGCTGCGCGGCGAAACAGATTCCGGCGAGTAACGCACCGGCGAGGAGTAATTTCGCGAGCGTCTTAATCATCGTGCCGGTCTCGAGGCGACCGGCGTAATAACGCATCATCGAGTAAAGCATCAGAAAGTTCGAAAACGCGACCAGGCTTGTGGAAAGCGCCAAACCGCGATGGCCAAGCCCGAGATGAAAGGTGAAAAAATAATTCAGGCAGAAATTCACCACAATCGAGCAAAGGCTGACGAACATCGGCAGGTTACGTTTATCCAGGGCGTAGAAAGCGGGGGCGAGGACTTTGTCGGCTGAGTAAGCCACCAGGCCAAACGCGTAACAGCGCAGCGCGAGCGCCGTTTGCTCGGTCGCGAAGGCGTTGAACCGGCCGTGTTCGTAAATCAGGCTGATGATCGGGTTCGCCAGGATGATCAGGCCGATCGCGGAAGGAATGGTCAGAAGCAGCACCAGGCGGATCGCGTGCGAAAGAGCGCCGCGAAATTCTTCCTTGTTACCGAGTGCGGCGCTGCGGGAAATGAGCGGCAACGTCACGGTGGCGACGGCGACGCCGAAAATTCCGAGGGGCAATTGCATGAGCCGGAAAGCGACGTTGAGCCAGGTCATCGCGCCGTCGCCGAGCTTGGAAGCGAAACCGCTGTTGACCGCCACGTTGATTTGCACGGCGCTGGCCGCGATCGTCGCCGGTCCCATCAGGGCGAGGATGTTGCGAACCCCGGGATCGCGCCACTTAAAGTCGGGGCGAAAACGAAAGCCCACCCGGCCTAACGACGGGAGTTGGACAAGGAGCTGAAGCAGACCGCCGATCAGGGTGGCGATCGCAAGCCCCATCAAACCGCGTTCGCCAAAATGCGGGTGGCGCCAATCGGCCTGCGGTTCGAGCCAATAGCAAAGCGTGACCCCGCCGATGATCGAGCCAAGATTGAAGAAACTCGAGGCCATCGCCGGCATGCCGAAAACATTTCGCGCGTTCAGCATCCCCATCGCCAGCGCGGCGAGCGAGACCAGCAAAATGAAGGGGAACATGATCCGGGTGAGCTGAATGGTGAGCGCGGCTTTTTCGGCGGGAAATCCGGGTGCGAGGATCCCGATGAGGACGGGCGCGCCGACGATCCCGACGATCGTAACTGCGCTCATGAAAATCATGGTGAGCGTGGCCACCTTGCTGGCGAGGCGCCAGGCGGAGTCCTCGCCCTCGGTGGCAATCCGGCGGGAAAAAGTCGTGACGAACGCCGTGGAAAGCGCGCCTTCGGCGAAGAGGTCGCGCAACATGTTGGGAGCCCGGAACGCGGTCAGGAACGCGTCCATGTTGCGCGAAGCGCCGAAGAGCGCGGCGAAGATGACTTCGCGGAGCAAGCCGAGAACGCGGCTGCACAGAACCGCGATGCCGACCACGCCCGTCGCGCGGGTGCTAATGCGTTTGTTTGCCGGAATCGCCGCCTCGTCCACGGCGCAACACAACAATGTAGAGGCGCTTGTGCCAAGCGCCCATTTGCCGCGCCGCCTTGGTAGGGACGCCGCAGCGCAGCGTCCCTGCCATGAAAAACAAACGCGTTACAACGCTGGCGGTGGCGGCGGTGGCGGCGGCTTCTCGACTTTGGGCACGAGGAAACGCTGATAGACGAACGAAGCGACGATCAGAATAATGGCCACACCGATAAAGGCGCCGATGCGGTAGAGCTGGCTGAGGCTGTTGAGATCGTGGAGGAAAAGTTTGGCGAGGGTAATGACGAGGAGGGCAACGCCGGAATAACGGACCCAGCGTGTCTTTTGGCGCATGCCGATGAGAAGCAGCCCGAAGGCATAGAGCGCCCAGGCGATGGAATAGGTCATATCGCGCGCGAAGTTGCCGGAGAACGAAAACGTCAGAGTCGGACCGATGGAAAAATAATCGGCGATCTCGATGTTGAGGAGGAGGAAGGTGAGGAGCGCGCCTAACGAGCAAAGAGCCGTGGGCGCGGTCCGTTCGAAGGCCGAGTTCCGCGGCGGACGAAAGAGCCACGCGCCGGCAAAAAGGCAGACGATCGTGATTCCGTAAGCATACAGGTACCAATTCAAGATCGGAGTGGGAGTGCGGCGATGGTATTCGAGCACGGCCGGGTTCAAGGCGAGCCGCACAAATGCCGCGCCGAGGAGCCCTACCCCGACGTAACGCAGGCCGCGATTGGGAACCGATCGGAACAACCAGAGAAGGGCGAGGCCTTCAAGCGCCCAGCCGAGCGTGATCCATTCCCGATCGAATTGAATCGGGAAAATCAGCGTTATGAAAAACAGTGCCGCCGCGCCTTGCCAGGCCAACCGCGGATCGCCGGTCGCGGGATCCGCCTCGCGTTTTCGGACCAGAAAGAAAACCGCGGTCGCGTACGGAACCACGAAAGCAGCCGGAGTGAACCCATTTTGCAACGTGGGAAACGCCTTGGTGATGGTGTCGTAAATAAGCGCGAACTGGAGCGGCCCGGCGAGCGCACCGATTGACCACGGCAACGCCTTCCGTTCTTCCGAGGTAAAAAACGGGAATGCGAAGAAGATCAGGAAAAACGCCGTCTGCCACCCGAGCGCGAGCGTGGCGTAATCGGCGTGGAAATTCGGGGTGCCCTGCCATTCGCATTGAACGAGCCAGCCGAAAACGAGCGCGATGAGCGCGATCCAGCTCGTCCGGGCGACGACGGCGAGACCAAGCAGCAGGACGCAGAGAACAAACGTGGTGAGAAAGTACGGCGTCGGATTCGCCGCCGGCAATTTGGTCATCGCCATCATGATCAGGACGAACGGAAGCGAGGCGGCGAGCGCGGGAATGTTGCGGCGCGCATGCGGCGAATCGGGAAAGAATCGACGAGCAGTAAAGAGCAACACCGAGAAAAACAAGGCACCCGACCCAGCAGCGACAACGAGGAAGCTGCCCAGGTCGATGTCGGCCGGGCCGACTGAAATCCAAAGAACCGCGGAGAAGAACGTCAGGACGACGGCGCCGGCGATTGCCAGGACCGAGCGTCGAACCAGCGCGACGCCGATGACAACGAAGTCGAGGATGAGGAGGCAGAACCAGGTTGCGGACGCGGTTTGATTTTTCGCAACGCAGATCCAAATCAAGACCAGCGGCATGAGCGGGAGATAGCTGAGCCAGGGCGATCTGGCGGCATCCGGTCCCGTCGTTCGCGGCCAGACCGCAAAGCCAGCGTGGAAAATCGAATAGACGACGTAGCCGCCGAGCGCCCACCAGAGCGAAGCGGACGTCAGGTAGTTCCCCGTCCAGACCGCAAGAAAAACGAACACGATTCCGCCGGCCAGCGGGACGACCAGGTCGCGTTTGGCATAAAAGAAGGCGAGCGCCAGAAGGCCGGCTTCGGCAACAAACATGTAGGCAAAGAGGAAGCCGGGGCGCGGCCCGAATTCCTCATAACTCAAGAGGCAGAATCCCCAGACGAGGGCCGCCAGGCAAACCGCGATCGCGGCGCGCGCGGTCCAGTTTGCCGGAGGATGCAGCCGGCGCGCCAAGGCGAAGATGGCAAGAAATTGGACTTCGAAACCGATGAAAACGGCGAAAGCGGTATTGGCTTTCCAAGGCTGGAAAAACTTCCCGGCCCAGGCGAACTCCATGATGATCGTCCCGGCGGCCGCGAGCAGGACGAGGTAATCCCATCGTTTGCGCAGGGCGACCGCGGCAACCCCGACGTTCAGGACAGCGATATAACCGAACAGGGCGGTGGGATTATCGACGCCGGTAGAGAGCAAAACCGGTGTGAGAAATCCACCGAGAATGCCAAGGACGACGATCACCTGCGCGTTCATTCGGACGGCTAGGACGAAGGCGACCGCGGTGACCAACGCCATCATGGCGAACGCGGGAACGAGGGCGATCACGTCGAGGTAAACATGCGCCGCGAAAATGTTGCCGTAGAGAACGAGAACGCCAGTCGCGCACAGGCTTTGGCCGGAGACGCGATAGTTGCGAGTTGCGGTGAGCCAGCCGGTCACGATGAGCGCGATCCCGACAACCGTCCCGATGGTGACGCGCATCGCGGGCGTGATGAGATTGTTGTCTACGGAATACTTCACGAGGAACACGAGCCCGAGGAAGAGGACAAACCCGCCGATCCACGCGAAAAGTTTCACGCCCAGGAACGCTTCCCAATCGATCGGCTTCCGCGGAGGGGGAGGCGGCGGGGGCGGAACTACTGTCGGGGGTGGTTGGAAGGCCGGCATCGGCGGGACCGGCGATGGCGTTGATGAAGATGGAGGCGGAGGCGGCGACATCGCGGGCCGGGTTTGGGCTGGCGGAGTGACTG
>JBAPMH010000675.1:0-2779 GCA_049278515.1 Chthoniobacterales bacterium | reverse complement strand
ATTATGGGCCGGTCGGCCCGACGGTTGCAAGCCTGATGAGGCTTATCTCCCCCGGTAACGCTCCATAAGATGCTCGCGCATCTCCGTTTGCAGTTTCGGGCTCAGCCGCTGGAGTAATTTTTCCCGCCGCTCCGGATCCATCGCCAATAATTCTCGCAGAAACTTGTCGCGGACCCGTTTTCTCTCGTAACGGCTCCAGGCCACCCCAGCGGCGAGCAACAGGCAGATTACCCAAATGACAACAGCGGTAACGGTGATATCAGCCAGCATCCGAGGGAATTGTGCGAAGAACTGAGGTGCCTGACAAGCGATTGAATTTTTTGACTCAAAAGATGTCTAAATTTCGCAACACTCGACACTCGCGGCTGCGTCCCGTTTCGAATCCATGATAGGGACTCGATCAGCCGGCGTCTGATATGAAACACAAAATTTTTCTCGGCAAATACCGCGTCGCCTCGGCCGAGATGGCGCTTATCGGGCCGGAACCGGCCGGCGATCTGCCCGTGACGGAACAACCCCAGAGCGCGGTGGTCTATCACGGCGAAGAAATCGATTCCGGCAGGGATGTAAACGTCGAAGTGATTCCGGCCACCTTTTTCAAAAGCAAGGTGCGGAACGAACTCGAGACCGAAGCCATAGCAGCGAAAAAGATCAATAACATCAACATTCCGGCTCTCTACGACTTCGGAATCGAAGACGGTCACCTCATCTACGTCACCGAGTATCTCGAGGGAACCACGACGGAAGAATGGGTGAACGACCACGGCCCGATGCCGCCGGGCGTCGTCTTGCGCATCGCACTCCAGGTCGTCGCCGCGATGGGCGCCGCCTCTTTCCACAGAATTTCACATCACGCTCTCAATCCGGGCAACTTGCTCCTCGTGCCCGGTCAGACCCCGGAAGGCGAGTGGCCGCTCCTCAAAGTCCTCCATTTTGTCGGGGTCGCCCCCACGATTGGGAGCGCCGACACTTCGGTCGCCTCTTTCGACAAATCCTCTCACTACGCCAGCCCGGAGCAGCTTCGGAACGGCGTCGTCGATTTCCGGTCGGAGATTTATTCGCTCGGCGCGACGATGTGGTTTCTGCTCACGGGGGCGCCGCCCCTCGTGGCGGAAAAAGGCCCGCTCGCCATGCAACCGACGACGATCGGCCTGGCGGTCGACAAGTTGAATGGGATGCCGAAAAAGGTGAGACGTTTGCTCTCCCAAATGCTCTCGGTGGATCCGGAAGCGCGACCGCAGGAGCCCTTGGCTTTTTATCGGCAACTCCAGGACTGCCTGGCGCAGGTGGGCCGGCGGGAATCGATGGCGCGCCGATTTGGGATGCCGTTGTTGGCCAACACCTCCTCGGTCGTGATTCCAGGGCGCCGGCGTTTCCCGGCGAAAGCACTCGCGCTCGCCGCCATGCTTCTCCTTATCGTCGGCATCGCCGGTGTCATGGTGCCCTCTTATCTTCGCCATCAACGCGTTCGTCAGGCCGAGGAACCAATCGGCGTGCCGGTCGGAGTTCCCGAGCCGGTCGCGTCCGCTTCATCGAAAATAGTACAGGCACCTCCCGCGGCCCAACCGCCCGAAGTGCCGTCGGACACATCGGTGGCCAAGGCCAACATTCCTGTGAATCCGCTGCCGACCGCGGCCCAGGAGTCCGCGCCAGTTACCGCGCCGAAAGAGGTCGCGGCGGCTGCGCCCGTCCAACCGGCGATTAACGCTCCCAGCAATTCCGCGCCCAGCGAAGCCCCAAAGGAAGTCGCGGTGGCCCCTCCTCAACCCGCTGTCACCACCAGTCCGCCGGCGACTCTCAAAACTGAGGAGGCCCCGGTCGTTGCCGCAAATAATCCCAGTGCGCCTGCGGAAAACAACATCGCGCCGCCGCCTGTGGAATCAGTCGATGCCGAGGCCAGCAAACCGAAGCAAAACCATGAGAAAGATGTCGCCTCCGATGTTCCAACGGCCCGGGCCGTTACTCCGGAAGTGAGACGCGCCGAGCCCGCGCCACCCGGCGAAGGTCCCGAAGAAGAAGTAGCGAAAACCGAACAGTTGCCGGAGCCTCCCGCACCCAAAGCGGTTCGCGCAGAGAAACGGACGGAAGACTCCCGGACCAGGACGGAGCGCACGGCCAAAGCCAAACGAGAACCGGAGAAAGACGCCACCCGCCGAATTCGTGTCGTCGATGAAGCCCAGGAAGCGGAAGTGCCGATCCCGCGCTACCCGGACGGACGAGTTCGCGCCCGCTTCATTGGCGTGACCCCGGAGGGCGACTGGATGTTTGCGTTGCCCTCCAAGAAAATCGTGGTCCTCCCGCCGCCCCCTGGCGGCTAAGCCCTGTGCGACGCGAGAGCTTCGCGGCCGTTGCCGGGCAAGGGTTGCCCTTCAAAGTTGAGCCTGGGCCTTCGGAAAACGACGTCTGTATGAATGCCAAGATGTCCTAGAAGATCCAGCTCACCCCGGACTTTTTAGTACAACCGGAACTCGTAGGGTTTAGGCGTAGGCGTAGGACTCGGACTGGGACCGGGAGGGACTCCTGGGGTTGGGGTTGGCGGCGGGGGATCAGGACTCGTTATAGGATTTATTACGTAACTTAACTGTGGGACCGATGTTGAGACGAGGTCCGTAAGCGCGCCTTGCCGTTGCGCAATCTCCACGGTCATGTGGCGCTCGCTCTGGTCGAATCTAGCAATGAGAAACGTCCCGTAGAGCGACGATCCCGATAGAAACATTGGCACATTTCGGGTCGTACTGGCGTGGGGGGGGCTTTTGTCGGTATGGGTATAGGAATAGTT
>JBAPMH010000674.1:0-5701 GCA_049278515.1 Chthoniobacterales bacterium | reverse complement strand
TCGCGCGCGGAGCGCACGATCCACCTTCTTGCAGACCGACGAAATCTGGTAGGGTTGGGGATGGATGTCGGCGCAGATTTTCGTTTAACGGTTCTCAACCCGGGCGGGCGCGACCCGGAACAACATTTCCCCGAGGGCGCGGGCCCGATATTCCAGGCGCATCAGCCGACTAATTTTCATGCTTACGCGGCCTGCACCCGCGGAAGTTTCCAGCGTGAAATCAAACGCGCGCTCGCCGAACAGACTCCTGTTTTGCTTTTGCTCCGCGGCGACTTTGCCGCTTCCGAGCGCGCGCTGGAAACATTGCAGAAGGAGGGGCGCGCGGTCGCTGTTTCGCTCAAGGAAACGGGACTCCATCAAATCGCGGAACAGTTGCGACATCCGGCGCGACTCGCCCGTTTTGTTCGCATCGTGCAACGCGCGGACGGTTGCATCGCTCCGACCCCGGAGGCCGCCGATCTCTATCGAGCGATCCGGAGCAAGCCGGACCGGGTTGCCTTCATTCCCACGCCTTATCCGATCGACGATGAGCGCTGGAATTTTTCCGTCCGAATCACCGAACGTTCCGGCATCTTTATCGGGACGCGCGAATGGGATGTTCCGTCGCGCAATCATCTCGGCGCTTTGTTGGTCGCGCGCGAGTTGAGCCGGACGACCGGCGCCGAAGTCACTGTTTTCAATTTCGACCGTGGCAAGGGCGTGCGCCTTCTCACGAGCCTTGGCTTTCCGCCCGGGAAACTGCGGATTCTCGATCGGAAGCTGAGCTACCCCGATTATCTGGGCGAAATCGCACGCCACAGAATTGTCCTCCAGCTCGACACAAGTTTCGTCCCTGGACAGGTCGCCGGCGATGCCTTGCTCGGCCGCGTTCCGTGCGTCGGCGGGAACGGCGCCATCGATCGTCTCGCGTTTCCAGACACCTGCGGCTTCGCGCGATCGATAGAGGAAATCGGAAAGGCTGCGCTCCGGCTTCTGATGGATGACGAACATTATCAGGGAAGCGTCATCGAAATGGAGCGCAGGGCGTCTCCGCGCCTCACGTTCAAAGTCGTCGCCGAAGAGCTCGAGGAATTTTTTCGCTAGCCCCGCATGGGGCGCAAATGTGGGAGGGGCCTTTGCGCCCCGACTGGTCGCCGCGCAAAGGCGGCTCCCACATTGGCGAACTACCCCATCGCTTCGAGATAATAATCCTCCAGCTGCCGGGTTTGGCCGGCCTGCTCGAAGCGTTTCCGCACTACCTCAGCGCCGGCCCGAGCGATCGCGGACAGTTCTTCCAGGCACGAGGTCCATTTCAGCAGGGCTTCGGCCAGCGCTTCGTCATCGCGTTCTCCGACAAGGACGCCGCTCCGCCCGTCCTCGATTGCTTCCGGAATTCCGCCATGCTCCGTGGCGAAAACCGGGAGCCCGCTCGCCATCGCCTCCAGCATCGAATTGGGGACACCCTCCTGGTTGCCATCGCCGCTTACTTCACTGGGGTGGAGGAAAATGTGGGATTGATAGAAGAGCTCGCGCAATTGGGTCTGCGAAATGAACCCGGGAAAAAAGACTTTGTCGGCCACGCCAAGGTCGGCCGCGAGTTGTCCCATCTCGGCGCGCAGCGGGCCCTCGCCGGCAATCGTGAGGGTGGATTGGGGATATCGCCCGGCAAATTTGGCAAACGCCCGGAGGCTCACCCGCAGGCCCTTTTTTTCGATTAACCGGCAGGCCTGGACGAATTTCCAGGCGCCCTCTTGCGGCCAAAGGCGCGGCTGGAACGGAATTTCATCGACCGGAATGCCAGTGTGCTGAAGCCGAATCTTGGCGGCCGGACACCCGAGATTGATCAGGGCCCGGCCTAACGACTCGGAGCGGACGAGGACCATTCGGACCGCTTCCAGCATTTTCTGCGTGGCCGCGCGGTAAGCGGGTTTGTCGAGATCGACCATGACATCGGCGCCGTGAAAGGAGACAAGCGCGGGCTTTGGCCAGCTCCGAATGAGCGGCAAAAGATGGACGGCGATATGGCCAAAATAAATGTGGAGCAGTTGCGCGTTCGCTCGCTCCAGCACGCCCATCAGCTTCCTCACTTCGCCGGGCGACATTTCCCACGGCGCGTCGCGCACCTGCCTGAACCAGAAACGCCGCGCGAAATGCAGGGCGGGCCTCTCCACGATTGCCAGCCGGTCGAACGGGTAACGCTCCGCTTCCTCCCGTTTCCGGGCGATCACGAACGGCTCCACCCGCCTCAACGAAGTGATCTGCCGATAGATATGAAGCATCTCCGGCTTCAGAAATGTGGCGCAATAACAGGCCACCACCGGCGGTCCGGTGGATCGCGCGCTCCGTCGCGCGATGTCAGACAAGTGCGGCTCGGCCGCCATTTTAGTCATCGAGCGATCCCGCAACGGCGGGACTCGATCAATCGGATTCCTCTAAAAAGTGAACACGAAGAACTTAATGCCCTTCCACTTCCCGGCATCGGTCTGACCGTTCGCGGCCAGGCGCTGGTTCATGGGCTCGGGGTCGAAGCAAACCGCGTCCTGGGATGTTCCATATTTGGCCGGCGCCTTGGGATTCAGCATCTGAAAGAAATTTCCGCCGCGAACGGCGCGGGGGATGACGCCATCGACTGGCTTCGTCGGCAGCGGCGGCACGGGCCGCTCCCGTTGAGATTTCGGCTGCGAGCGCTCAATGGGCGCGCGATACGTTGTTTGCGCGGCGGCGGACGCGGCCCCGGCGACAACCAGACAGAGGACGAGCAGGCAGGTTTTCATAGATTAAGGCGGGCGATGGAACGTCAGTTGAATCAGTTCCCCCGACCAATAGCAAGCAATTGTCATACGGAGGCTGGGCGAAGAGCTCCGAAAGGCTTCTCTCTGCAGCGAACTCTTGCCCGCTCCCCGTCCCCGGCCCACAATCAGGACGAATGGATTACCTGGAGAAGGCGCGGCGAGTTCTGGATATCGAAATTCGCGAGGTCCAGCGGTTACGGGAACGGCTGGATGAGAATTTTTCGCGCGCCGTCGTGCTCATCAAGGATTGCCTCGAACAGCGCGGCAAGATTGTGGTCCTCGGCGTGGGGAAGTCGGGACACATCGGGCGCAAGATCGCCTCCACCCTGACGAGCACGGGCTCGCCCGCCGTCGTGCTGGATTCGCTCAACGCGCTTCATGGTGACCTCGGAATGGTAGCGGACGGCGACGTTGTTCTCGCCTTTAGCGCAAGCGGCGAAACCGAGGAGCTGTTGCGGGTGCTGCCGGCCGTCGCGCGGTTTCAAGTCCAGATCATTGCGGTCTGCGGCGACGTAACGTCGAACCTGGCCAAAAATTCCCACGTCGTCCTGGACGTCAACATCGAGCAGGAAGCCTGTCCGTTGAACCTGGCGCCGACCTCCAGCACGACCGTCATGCTCGCCCTGGGTGACGCGCTGGCGATGGTGCTCCTGGAGGCGCGCGGATTTCAAAAGGAAGATTTCGCCCGGTTTCATCCGGCCGGCATGATCGGCCGGAGTCTGCTTTTGCGGGTGCACCAGATTATGCGGCCCCGCCATGCCCTCGCCATGGTCTCACCCGATGCCCCCATCCAGGTCGTCCTAAAAACAATGACCGAGGTTCGCGCCGGCGCCGCCGTGGTCGCGGATGAAGAAGGTCAGCTGCTTGGCATTTTCACCCATGGCGATTTCGTCCGTCATTTTCAATCCGACACGAAAATCGCCGAACGTCTGGTCGGCGATTTGATGACCTTGAATCCGGTCACGGTTCATCAGGACAAACTCGCCGTGGAAGTCCTGAACCTCCTCGAGCGCCATCGGATCGACGATCTCGTCGTGGTGGACGACAACCAGGCCCCCGTCGGCATGGTCGATTCGCAGGACCTGACGAAGCTCAAGTTGCTGTAACAAATGGCGAAAGAGGAGCATCTCGCGATTCTGAAGCAGGGAGTGGACGCGTGGAATCGGTGGCGCATAGAGAATCTCGAAACCCCGGACCTTAGTGGCGCAAATCTCAACCGTGCAAACCTTAACGGCGCGGATCTCAATGGCGCGAATTTGATCGCTGCTAATCTCTTCTCTGCGCATCTTGTCGGCTCGAAACTGATTACCGCAGACCTCAGCGGCGCGAACCTTGACGTCGCGAACCTTAACGGTGCAAGACTCATGCAGGCGAACCTCGCTGGCGCGAGCCTCCAAAAGGCGAGATTGGACAACGCCAATCTGTTCGACGCGAACCTCAGCAACGCACGCCTTATTAATGCCTACCTAGGTCTTGCGAATCTCACTGCCGCGGACCTCACCGACGCGAACCTCTGCGGTACACATCTTGCCATTGCGAACCTCAGCGGTGCGAAACTCAGTGGCGTTAATCTCCGAGGCGCCACCCTGTTCCACACGAGGTTTACCGAGTGCGACCTCAGGAAAGTTGAAGGGCTTGATTCCGTAAACCATGGCGGCCCTTCTAGCATCGGCATCGACACCATTTATCAATCTCGAGGTATAATTCCGGAGGTATTCCTGCGCGGGTGCGGTGTGCAGGAGGGTCTGATCACACAAATGCATTCGCTCGTCGGCGCGGAGGATGGCATTCAGTTTTACTCCTGCTTCATCTCCTATAGCGGCATAGACGAGGATTTCGCCAAGCGTTTGCACGGTAAAATGCGCGATGCGCACTTGCGGGTTTGGTTCGCGCCAGAGGACATTCAGGGTGGCAAAAAACTGGACGAGCAAATCGAGACCGCGATCCGCGTTTACGACAAACTGCTCATAGTGCTCTCCGAAGCGAGCTTGCGAAGCGAATGGGTGATGGATGAACTTCGCAAGGGCTTCAAAGCGGAGCGGGATACCGGCAAGCGCAAACTTTTTCCAGTACGATTGGCCAGCTACGAAACCCTGCAGGGATGGGAATGTCGCGATTCGGTGAGCGGCAAGGACCTCGCGGAAGAAGTGCGCCAATACTTCATCCCCGACTTTTCAAACTGGAAAGATCACGACTCATTTGAGGCCGCCTTTGATCGGCTTCTCAAAGACTTAAGGGCGGATTCCAACAGAGTGTAATAGGCTCCTTGAAGGCACGTACTCATGGCCAATGAACAACATCTCGCGATGTTGAGGGAGGGGACGGAGGCGTGGAACCGGTGGCGTAGAACAAGCAAGGAACGTCCGGTGCTTGACCGCGCTGACCTCACGGGCGCGAACCTGATCGGCGCAAACCTGCGCTATGGAAACCTAAGAGGCGTGGACCTCCGCTTTGCGAATCTAATGGAGGCGAATCTCGACGGCGCAGATCTCCACGGCACAGATGCGAGGCATGCGAACCTCAGCTACGCGAAATTCGTTCACGCGAAACTCATCAACGCGAAACTCGTCCACGCGAATTTGAACAGCGCGGATTTAACCGACGCGGACCTCAGTGACGCGGACCTCAGTGGCGTGGATCTTAGCTTCGCGAACTTCAGCCGTGCCAACCTTCGCGGGGCCAACCTCCACGACGCCACTATCGGATTATCGACCTTCACAAACTCCGACCTGAGCAAAACGAAAGGACTCGACTTCATAAAACACCATGGTCCTTGCACCATCGGCATCGACACGATTTATAAATCCAAAGGCAAGATTCCGGATACTTTCCTGCGGGGCTGTGGCGTACCGGACGGTTTCATCACTCAGATGTCCTCGCTGATTGACGCGGAAGGTGGCATCCAATTCCATTCATGCTTTATCTCCTAC
>JBAPMH010000673.1:0-5596 GCA_049278515.1 Chthoniobacterales bacterium | reverse complement strand
CTGGACGGAATCCCAAAGAAGTTCGCGCATGCGATCGAGGCCTCGCCGAGCTTTGCCTTGGGACCAAAATCCATGACTCCGGCGGCGTTGAGGATTTTACCTGTCTGGGTGTCTTCAACCGTCGCTTTGCAGCCGAGCACCACACCCACGGCCAGCTTCCGCCAATGCGATGGCAGCACAATATAGGGGACACTCGCGGCATCCACGTAGGCGAGCGGATCGATCCGGGCCAGACTGGGCCATCGATAGCTGGTCGCGCTCACGAAGGCGCCCGGAGCAGGACCATTCGCCGCCTGCTCGATCGGTTTTCCATTCGCTGCCCCCGTGTCCGTGACGACTCCAAACCAATTTCCCGGCCCCCCTGCATTGGCGAGAAAATCAAGTGACTCAGGCGTGTAGCCTGGCGGACCATAAACAGGAACTCCTCCGGTTTGGCCGTTGGCGCCGTCGCCATCAATTTGCATTCCGGCTGGTGGAGTGGTGTAGCTGCCGTCAGCGTTCCGAGGCGGGAGAGGGACCAGGGGCATAGGGAGGTGCGCCGATTGAACTTGAGCCCTTCAACGTTGTCGAGATTTCTTTTCGAAGGTGGCTCTGGCAGGATAAGAATTGACACCGCCACTGGTTTGTCACTCGAGCGTGATCAATACCTTTCCTCGAGCGTGGCCTTCCTCGACATACCGGACGGCTGCCGCCGTTTCGCTCAACTTGTAGGTCCGGTCGACAACCGATTTCATTTTCCCGTTCTGCAACATTTCGGCAAGGATGGTCAGGTCCTTGTTGGTAACGTCCGCGATCATCATCGTCAGTTTTTGACTGACGAACGGTTTTAGAAGAAGCGCTTTGATTGGACGAGCCAGCGGGCCGATCCAATTGCCTTCATGCGGCCCGCCGCCGCCGATCATAACGCAGATCCCGTTGGGTTTTAAGACCTGCCTGAACCCGGACAACGGCTGGGTCCCGACGTTATCGAGAATCACGTCATAACGTTCAGCGCCTTTAGTGAAATCCTCTTTCGTGTAATCAATGACGGGGTCCGCCCCGAGCGATCGAACCAGTTCGACATTCCTTCCGCTGCATACGCCGGTCACGTCGGCGCCGAGTGACTTGGCGATCTGCACCGCGAATGTGCCGACGCCACCCGACGCGCCGTTAATCAGCACCTTCTGCCCCGGTTGCACCTTCCCTTCGTCGCGAAGAGCCTGAAGGGCGGTAATGGCCGCCACGGGCAGGGAAGCGGCCTGCTCAAAGCTAACGTCGGCCGGTTTCAGGGCCAATTTTGACCTGCCCAGGCAATACTCTGCCCAGGCCCCATTGCAGAGTCCGAACACTTCATCGCCCGGCTTAAACTGGGTCACGTTCTTGCCCACCGCTTCGACCTGGCCGGCTACGTCACCCCCGATCCGAAGGACCTTTGGTTTCCGGAGTCCGGCGCCGAGGCGCAGAATGTAGGGTGTGCCCCTGATGAAGTGCCAGTCATACGGGTTTATCGAAGCCGCCCGGACTTTGATCAGGACTTGATCGTCATTTGGAACCGGCTTTTCGATTTCCTCGAGTTTCAGGACGTCCGGCGGGCCGTAGTCGCAATAAACGATTGCCTTACTCGGGTTGCCCGGGGCTGCGGTCTTGCCGCACTCGTTGGTTGATCGCCAGTAGCCGATAAACAGAAGGAGAACGACAAGAAGGAACAGGACGACGATGACACGGAACGTCCACTTCACGATGCGCTTTAGTAGTTTCATAAAACTAATGAACGAGTTGCTTGGTCGAAGGTTGCGCCTGGGCGCCCCGGAACAAAAGCCAAATCATGGTCGGGAGCGCCATCGCAGGCGCCCAGCGCTATGGCTAGCAGCAAAGGTGGCGCGGTAAATTGGGGAGCGAGAAACTTGGCCAGGATATTGACAACGTCGCCTCGGCTCTGGAAAAAAGAAGATCGACAAAATCGCCGTGACCCGGTAATTCGACCCACGAACCCAGAACTCCCCGGATGTCGGACCCCACGGAAAATCTAGCGCGGATCGCCCTCATCGCCATTCACGGCGTGGCGGACCAGCAGCCTCGTGACACGGCGCGGGCCGCTGCCGACATGCTTCTGAGAGCCGCCCGCGTCGCAGACGAAATTCCGAAACGGCAGGTGTTCGATCCGCGGACCGGCGAATTGAGTAGTCCAGACGATCGCACACCCGGCCGCTATCAAGGTTTTGAGCAGCGTGAGCTCCGGATCGGCGTGACGCCATTGCGAACGGATATGGAAGGCTGGCGGGACAAAAACGAGCGCACCGCTGCCGGCCTGCCCCGGCAAGAGGTGGTTCGATCGGCCTTTAGTTTTCGTTCGCAACCGCAGACTATCGCGACACAACTCCGCGCCATGGAGACGAAGCCGCCGCACGAAAATGACGACCCCGGTTCAGTCGCCACCGCGGTCGAGCCCCAGCCAGCCCCGAGCAGCGATGACATCAGCTGGCAGTATATGCACGAGCAATTGAGCGCAGGCGTCATCCCCGAATCCGAGACAATCTACGAAACGGTTCGTCTGGACAGCATCCGCACCGGGTCACGCTCGCTGGTCCATGTCTACGAAATGTACTGGGCCGACCTTTCCCGTCCGGTCGGAAGCATTATTCGCTGGCTGATTGAGTTTTATCAATTGCTCTTTCACCTGTGCCTCCTCGGACGAAAGAGCCTCGATTTCGCCCGGGTCCAATATGAGCCCCAGGCGCGCCTCGAAAAATCTTCGTGGGCCTGGCTCTGGCCCTTTTTCTCCGGCACCCAGATCGTGGCGGAACAATTGCTCGCTCTGGCGATCCCGATCTTAAATCTTTACCTCCTCGGGCTCGCTTCGGCTGTTCTGCCGCTTTTATTGCCGGATCGTTCGCTTGCTCTGAGCGTCACGGCGATCATCGCAGTAACCGTTGTCCTCCTCGTCGGTTTCGCGGCCTTCATAAAACGGCAACTGGTGGCGCCGAGCGGAAGGCCGTGGCCAAGTCTGTTATTGCCGCTCCTGCTGTTGGGAGCCGGCGTAGCGTGGATTTGCTTCCAGTTTTGGATCCGTCCCGAAAACACGCGGTTGTGGGCGGTCGCTGTTTGGTGGGTGGTGCCTGTCATCGCGATTACCTGGCTAATGGCTTCCTACCAAAAAGCCCGGCGCGGCGCGTTGCCTCTGGGATTGATCGCCGCGGTGTTAATCACCGGCCTGTTGGGTTACGAACTTGCCCAATCCGCGCCGAAGCCGGCCCAGCTGGAAGCGCCGCTGATGGAAGCGCTGTTGCGAACCGCCGAACGCACCGTGAACGCTCTATCGATCTGCTGGATCCTATTATTCATTTTCGCACTGCTGACCACAATTATCGGCTGGTTGATAACTAAAGCTGTCCCGGACCAGCCGACCCTCCGTGAGACCTTGCAGGCGCGGGATAAAACGCGCCGGGCAGCGTGGACGACGAATCTCACAATCGTTGTACCGGCCATCACCGTCCTCATCCTGAATTTAACTCTCTGGCAGGCGTTGATCACCAGCTTTGTCCCCAACAAACCCGCGCCGGTTGGGGAACAAACGAAGTGGAACTTTGTCGCGAAAAACCAGATCTGGCAGATCGAGCACAAACCGATCCTCGAGGATTGGGGTCAAACATCGTTCGATGCTCACAAGGAAGGGCCGCCCTATGCCTGGGAAGTAACACGTGGCTTGATGGCGCGCAGCTATACGCCGCTTTACTTCGCCATGGCAGCCCTCTTCTGTCTCGCGGCCCTTATTCTCGTCTGGTCGATCCTTCCAGCCGTCATCGCCGAAATTCGGCCCGCGGCACGCATGAGCAGACCGGACGCGACCGAGAAGAAATCGAGCTGGCTGGGAGAAAGCCTTTCGAGCGGCTTCAGGGCAATGCGAGTCTCTGGTGAAATTATCCGGTTCACCTTTCTCCTGATGATTCCGGCGGTGTTCGCGATCTACAGCTTCATCGTGCCCAGCCACGAGCGCTTTGCGAAGGATTTGCGGCCGCTTAACGAAGCTTTCTTGTACGTGGGTGTCGCGATCGTGCTGGGAATCGTCGCTTCGCGCGGCCCTTTCAAACCGCTTGCCCTCGGTCTTCGCGCCGGCCTCGATGTGGCACTCGACGTCATCAATTGGCTGCGATTACATCCGCTCGCCGCAAATCCGAGGGCGCGAATTTGCGCCCGCTACCATGCTCTCCTCCAACAGATCGAGGCCTGGCGTGACTTTACCGACGAGACGCAGGGTTACGACGCCATTGTAATCCTCGCGCATAGCCAAGGCACCGTGATCACCGCAGATCTGCTCCGCTATCTAAAGGCACGTTCCCTGAATCCCTCCCTGCCGATCTACCTGTTCACGATGGGTTGTCCGCTCCGCCAGTTATACAGTCTGCGTTTTCCGCACCTCTATGCCTGGTCGCGTCACGCCGACACGAACTGGGCGGGGAGCGAGCCACACCCGGAATCGATAGCGGTCAGATACTGGGTCAATGCCTATCGTAGCGGCGATTACGTAGGCCGGCACCTCTGGCATCCCGATCAGGGTCAGAATATGTGGTCAACCAGCATTGTCCACGAAGACGGGCCCAAGCGTGAATTTTGCATCGGCGCCGGAGCGCATACCCACTACTGGGATGAGACCGCGCCCGAAATCGCCGTCGAGCTCGACCGGATTGTTGGTCTGGCGGCGCGAAATTGGCAGCCTCCGCCCTGACTTCAATTTCCTGCCGGATGGTGCGCGATGCGACTATCGCATCGACCGATCCGAAACTCGCGCGCGGGGGAGTCATGTCGATTTTCGTATTTTGCTGCCAAGAAAAGCAAATTAGTGCTCGAACAGACCGTAAATTTTGGTCAAACCCAGCAGATGCGCATCCTTTGCGTGGACGATAACGATGTCATCCTCTCTACCTTGAAGTCGGCCTTCAAAGCGGCCGGCGTTGAGGTGGAGACCGCCTACAACGGCTTCAACGCGCTCGCGAAGATCTCAAAAAATCCCAAAGCCTTCCACGCCATCACGACCGACCTCCGGATGCCCGGGATCGATGGCTTCAGTCTAATCGAAAAGAGCCGGTCGATTGGTTATTCCGCGCCTATTATCGTCTATGCCGCCGCGATTTCGCCCGAAGACCGGGAACGGCTCCAGAGTCTGCAGATAACCCAAATGATCGAGAAACCCGCTCGCAGCAGTGCCCTTCTCGCCGCGATCCGGGAGTCGCTGGGGGAAGCGGGACCGCAATAGAACTGGTGCGCGATGCAGGGTTCGAACCTGCGACTTCTTGCGTGTGAAGCAAGCGCTCTACCACTGAGCTAATCGCGCGAAGTGGGCGCACAAAATAGTGCCGTGCCGGAGCAATTCCAGCAAAATCAGGTTGGAAACCCCGCCCGCAACGCTTCGCCCAGCGATGGGGGGCTCGGTGCGACTTGTCGCCGCGGCGACCGCTCTACCACTGAGCTAATCGCGCGAAATCTGAGGGCCACAGATTAACACAGATTTCCACAGATCAATTTCGACTTTTCATCCGGGTAATCCGCGAAATCCGCGTTAATTCAATCTTCCCGGCAAGCGGAGCGCTTGCCCTCCAAGCGACGCCATTCTATCTAAGGG
>JBAPMH010000672.1:0-5801 GCA_049278515.1 Chthoniobacterales bacterium | reverse complement strand
CCTTGAAGCGATTCGAGAATCGGCAATTGCTTTTAGTTCCGTGCAGAGGGCATCTCCTCCACGATTGGGAGGAAGAGCAAGAGCAAGAGGAAGAGGAAGAGTCCGGCGGGGCGCCGGAACTACGGTTTGCCTTTTGAAAGGCCGCCGGGCACGGTGTGCTTGTAGCCCGCGTTCAGGGCATCGTCGGCTCCGGTCACGAAGACCTTGCCCCATTGGATGAGGGCGGCGGCCAGAAACCCCGCGATCATGCAAATGATGACTTTCTGAATGAAGGTCGCGTGCATTAGTCCCTGCCAAGAAGCAGGAGCGGTGCCGTGTGGAGGGTCACCAGAAGCCCCATTGCCGGGTGGCCATGATCCAAAGCCCGAGGCAGAGGTTGGTGACGGCATGGGCGACGACGCACGAGGTAAGGCTCCGGGTCCGGTAAGCGACGTAATTGTATAGGGCTCCGGTGATTAGCGCCGCCACCCAATCCGCCGGGGAATGCGCCAGCCCGAACCCGAGGGTCACCCCGGCAAACGAGAGCCAGGAAAACGTGCCGATGGGCACCCGGAAAAACTTCTCGTCGATCAGGTAACGCAGGAGAAACCCGCGCCAGAAAATCTCCTCGACCAGCGGGACGACAACGACCAGGCGGAGAAACCGGAAAAGGACCGTGGACCAATATAGAGCTGGCTGGTCCGCAAAGGTCTCCGGGTCGAAACCGGCCAGGCGCGGGGCAAACCCAAACAGTTGCTGAGGCGCGATCCAAAGAGCAAAGACGAGCAGACCGACCCCAACGGTAAACGAAATCCTGGCGGGGGCGCGGAGCTGATATTCCCGCCAGAACCAAAGCAGAATCCCGCCACAGACAACGGTTTGAGCCGGGAAGATCCAATATTCCGGAGAGGCGAGCCAAAACCCGGCGCCGTTTTTGCGGAGCGCGGCGGCGAGGGTAAGCAGCGCAATGAAAACCGCCATCGGCAGCAGGAACGCGACTAACTTTTTCCCGGGCGGTATTTCCCTCTCAGAATCCATTTGGTCTTTTAGGTGAATGGTTAAGATTCATTTCGATGAATCCTGACGCCGACCGCAAGCCCGAACCGGTCGATCCCGAGAATCTTCTTCGGACCCTGGACCTGGAACTAATGCGCCAGCGGACGGCCCGGCAACAGGATGGAACGCCGTACCGTTCCTTGCGGCTCGCGAGTTTCGTCTTTCTTTTCGCAGTGTTATTGGGTGCTGCCTTCGCGTTCTATTACGTTTTCATCGCCGGCGGGCTCGACGAAATGCGCGCCCGGACTGAGCCCCACACTAGCGCGACTCCTTCCTCCCGCGCTCCCTGATCGGACGATTTCGATATGGGCTCGACCACATCCAAAAAGACTCGAACCACCGGCAAAACCCGCGGGGCGACGAAACAGAAGGAGGTTTCGCAGGAGAGCCTGGAACAATACCGGCGTTTCTTCCTGGAAGACTTCACAGGGACGCTCGTCATGCGCACCGACGGACAAATCGTGACCTGTAATCCGGCCGTGGCGAATATTTTCGGTCTCGATTCCGTGGAGGAAGCAGCCTCGGCGAATTTCTTTTCCTTTCTCCGGAGCCGGCAGGATGGGATTGAGCTGCTCGAGCTGGTGCGGCAGCACGGGATGGTGGACCGGCACGAACTCGAGATGAATCAGCGGAGCGGCGACCCGGTTTATGTGGTGGCGCGGTTGATTGGAAATTTCGCCGACGGCGAGCTGACCGGGCTCCAGGTTTATCTCTTCAACGACACGAAACGAAAGCGGCTGGAACAGCAACTCGTCCAGGCCCAAAAAATGGAGGGGCTGGGGACGCTGGCCGGCGGGATCGCCCACGATTTCAACAACATCCTCGCGATTATCCTGGGCTACACCAACAAGCTGGAAAGCTCGCACGCCAAGCCTAACGAGTTCCCGGGCGCGATTAAGGTTATCAAGGAAGCCGTCGAACGCGGCGCCGCGCTCGTCCAGCAGTTGCTCACTTCCGCGCGCCAGACCGAAGCGCGTTTTTCATCTCTCGACCTCAACGCCCTTGTCCGGGAGCTCGACAAAATGCTCGAGGCGACGTTTCCCAAGATGATCAATTTCGAGCTCGAATTAGAGCCTGATCTGCCACTCATCACCGCCGACAAGAGCCAGATCCACCAGGTTCTGCTCAATCTTTGTGTGAACGCGCGTGACGCCATGCCCAATGGCGGGACGCTCACGCTCGCCACTTCCATTACCGCCGGAGCCGAGTTGACCGAAATGTTTTCCGGCGTGAACGCCGAAAGCTACGCGTGCGTCCGAGTGCGCGACACCGGCATCGGGATGAGCCGGCAGGTGAAATCGCATATTTTTGAGCCGTTTTTCACGACGAAGGAACGGGGGAAGGGGACCGGGCTCGGATTGTCGGTCGTTTACGGCGTCGTCAACAACCACCGCGGGTTTGTCCAGGTCGAGAGCGAACCGGGCGCCGGCACGAGTTTTATCATTTACCTGCCGGTCAAACATTCCCAGGCGGAGCCAAGCCGGGGAGATCAAACCAGGCCTTCCGGCCGGCAAGATATTCCGCAAACCATTCTGCTCGTGGAAGACGAGGAGATGTTGCGTGAGCTGGGGGTATCGATCCTGGAAGCCGAAGGGTATCGGGTTCTCCCGGCGAAGGATGGGGTGGAAGCCGTGGCCCTGTTCGAAAGCAATCGCGACGAGATCGGCCTCGTGGTTTGCGATCTTGGCCTGCCGCGCCTCGGCGGGCGCGAGGCTTTTCTGAAAATGAAGGAAAGCAGACCGGGCGTGCGGGCAATCATCGCCAGCGGCTACCTCGAGCCGGCGATTCGTTCCGAAATGCTGAAGGCGGGAGTGATCGATACGATTCAAAAACCGTACGATTTCAATATCCTCATCGAAAAAATCCGCACCGTCCTCAGCTCCGGAGAAGTTCCGGACGATCATCCGGAATTATTCTGAGCGCCTGGTGGATCGAGCGCTCCGTCGCTCGATGAGTTCCGTCTCGATTGCTCCGATCGCCCGCGGAGCGGCCGATCCACCACTGCCGTTCACCCAACAATCTGGTCGGGTCAGCGACCCGCTCTCCAAAAGAAAAGCAAGAAAACACTCTACTTTTCTGCGGAAAATGCATAAAAGCGATTTGCACCCGCGACCCAGGCGGAAGCAACGTCTTGAGTGAAGGGATGTCATTGCCTCCAAGCGGGCCCTGAAATGGAGGATTAAGCCATGCTTAGAAAAATGCTGAGTTGGTTCACCCTCCCGCTGCTTTTGTTCTTGAGCAACAGCTCGGGAGATTCCGGCTCCCCACCAGCGCAGCGTGCTCCGGAAGCTTTTAGCCAAGGGCCCGATATCATCACGGGAGATATTGGTCTGTTCGGAGGATTGGAACAATACGGCAGCGACGGGACCCAGGTCGGCCTGGCCGTGAGCACGACCGCTTGCAATGCCGGCAACCAAGTTGTGAGTTTTAGGGCGCTGCCCCAAACAACCCACCCGGTCATCCCGCACAATCTCTATCGAATGAGCGGCGGAGCCGGCAACAATGAGCGGTTTGAGCAAATTGGCCAATCGTGGGTCAAGCATGCGTTCGGGGCCGACCAGGCGAGCACCTGCTTTAATTGTCAGTCCGGCGGGGACTTCAATCACCTGGGCGTAGGATGCTCCGACACGTATAACAATTTTCAAAATGCGGACCAAGACAACCTCGGGTCACGCGCGCTGATTAATCCCTTTACCGGGGCTTTTCAAAACACCGCAAACAACCACAGCGGCCACGTTCACACCGGCACCTCGCACAGGATTCTGGTCGAGGGAAGCGACCTGAACACTACGCTCAATCCGGGTGCGACCTACTATGCCGAGGTTCAATATATCTCTTCGGATGAGTATAACTGGTGTCAGAGTCACCCGGGGCAATGCAATATGTACAACAATGCCTCGTACCTCCGTTACAATGTTAGCGGCACGACGAGCTTTACCTTCTCGCCGGTTGGAACCGCGGTGCGAATGGCCGCTGCCGTCACTGCCTGGCCGGGAGCGACGATTAATCCGATCGAGCCCGCTCCAGGAAGCGACGGCCGTGCCTTCATCGCGTGCAAGGTCACGAACCCATCCCCCGGTGTCTGGCATTATGAATACGCGCTCTATAACGAGAATCTGGATCGGGCCATCCAATCCTTCAGCGTGCCGCTGGGATGCGCCATCACGCTGAGCAATCTCGGCTTTCACGCTCCCCTGAATCACCCTGGATTCCCTAACGATGGAACCCTGGGAGGCGCGGGATTTAGTAACGCTCCCTGGAGCTCGAATCAGACCACCAATGCCCTTACCTGGAGCTCGGAAACCTTTGCTCAGAACCAGAACGCGAATGCCATTCGCTGGGGCACGCTCTACAATTTTCGATTTGATTCGAACCAACCGCCGATAGCGACAAAGGCAACGATCGGCTTCTTCAAGACCGGTGCGCCGGTCACCGTTGCCATCCTGGGCCCCGATGCCTGCAACACGCTGCCAGGAGCCAACGGCAAGATAGCCTTTGAAAGTTCACGGAACGGTGGCCCGACCCGCAACATTTACGTGATGGACGCCGATGGTTCGAATCAAACCAATCTCACCCCCGGGCAAGTTCTCGATACCTACGCAGCCTGGTCGCCTGATGGCACCAAGATCGCATTCACCAGCGAGCGAGACGGCAACAGCGAAATCTACGTAATGAATGCGGATGGCTCCAATCAGGTCCGCGTCACGAACGATCCGGCGGCAGATTATGAGCCCCGGTGGTCTCCTGACGGCACGAAATTCGCGTTTGTGAGCGATCGGGGCGACGGCGGTCGCGGACCCCAGGGACTTGATATCTTCGTGATGAATACGGATGGCTCCAATCCGATTCGCCTGACGAAAACCGTGGACGACGAGTTTGACCCCGCCTGGTCGCCTGATGGAACGAAGATCGCCTTTACGAGCGCAGGGGTGAATGACTTCGAAGTCTTCATCATGAATGCGGATGATTCCAATCAGACCAATATCAGCAATAGACCTACGATCTTGGATGCCAGTCCCGCCTGGTCGCCGGATGGAACGAAGATCGCATTTCAGTGTGGATTGGGCGGAGGTGGAATCTACCTGATGAATCCTGACGGCACGAATCTGTTCCGTGTGACCAACGATGGGACCGGGAGCGATGGCGGCCCGGTTTGGTCCCCCGATGGCACAAAGATCGCCTTTCATCGAACGCCGCCATCGGGCGGCGGTCAGCCCGACATCTGGGTGGTGGGCGCGGACGGCTCAAATCTGACCCGGCTCACGACTGATCCCTTGACTGACCTCAGGCCAGACTGGCAGCGGATAGCGGTTACCCCACCACCCACCCCGACTCCTACACCGACACCTTCACCCACACCAACCCCGACACCCACCCCAACACCAACCCCGACGCCCTCTCCGATCCCGCCGGCGCAAGCTCTGAACCTTTCGACGCGGATGCTTGTCCGGACCGGCGATAATGTTGGCATAGGCGGATTTATCATTTCGGGAACACAGCCGAAGACCGTGCTCGTTCGTGGAATTGGACCGTCGCTGCCTTTGCCCGGAGCGCTCGCGGACCCGGTCATCGAGGTTCACGCTTCCGCCGGAGAGCTTGTCGCCACCAATGACAATTGGAACGACGCCGCGACCAGACAGCAAATCATCGATAGCGGCCTGGCGCCAACTCATGATCTGGAGTCGGCGCTTTGGGGAATAATCAGTCCCGGGCTTTACACGGTCGTCGTCCGGGGCAAGGACAACGCTACCGGCATAGGCTTGTTC
>JBAPMH010000671.1:0-8086 GCA_049278515.1 Chthoniobacterales bacterium | reverse complement strand
GCTTGTGATGGAGCAAGCCTTTCTTCCAAGTCGTGCGGTTTGGGGGAATCGCTCAAAGATGATTTTAAAATTGGGATTTGAATATTACTTGGGTTTTGGGATTTGGGATTTGGGATTTTCGCCGCTTCCGTCCGCGCTCATTTCCTTCACGATTCTTCGCCCGCGGCTCGCGGCCTGAACGGCTTTCTCCGCCGCATCCGCCAGGTCGTCGGCGGTAATGACCCGCAAACCGGATTCGGCGATCAATTTTTTGCCGGCGTCGACATTGGTTCCTTCCAATCTGACGACCAGAGGCACGGGCAGGTTCACCGCTTTTACGGCGTCGATGATTCCCTGCGCGATTACGTCGCATTTCATAATGCCGCCAAAAATGTTCACGAGAATGGCGGAGACTTTTTCGTCCCGGACCAGGATCTTGAAGGCTTCGGTTACCTGCTCCCCGGTCGCGGCGCCGCCGACATCGAGGAAGTTCGCGGGACTGCCTCCATAAGATTTGATAATGTCCATCGTCGCCATGGCCAGGCCGGCGCCGTTGACGAGACAGGCGATGTTCCCGTCGAGGCCGATGTAATTCAGGCCATGCTTTGACGCCTCGACTTCACGCGGATCTTCTTCCGCGATGTCCCGGAGGGCCGCCAGCTCCGGGTGACGATAAAGCGCGTTGTCGTCGAAATTAAACTTCGCATCCAACGCCAGCACTTCGCCGGTGGGCGTCACGACAAGCGGGTTGACCTCCACCATCGAGCAATCGCACGCCATGAACGTCCGAAACAAGCCATCGAACAATTTCGACGCTGCTTTCAGTTGCGAGCTCTCAAATCCGAGCTGCTTCGCCAGCTTCCGAGTTTGATTAGCCTGCAACCCCGCCAGCGGATGAATGCTTTCGCGCAGAATCTTCTCGGGCGATTTCTCGGCCACCGTTTCGATCTCCACCCCGCCTTCGGTGCTCGCGACCACGATGGGCGCCGCCGTAGCTCGATCGAGAAGAATGGCAAAATAGATCTCACGCGCGATCTCCGCCGACTCGGCTACAAGAACCTTGTTTACGACCCGGCCCGCCGGACCGGTCTGGTGCGTCACCAGGGTTTGTCCCAGCATTTTGGACGCGACTTCACGCACTTCTGCCGGTGATTTGCAAAGATGAACGCCCCCTTTGAATCCATTCGCAAAGGTCCCCTTCCCTCGCCCGCCCGCATGGATCTGCGCTTTCACGACGAGGTTGTCCGTGCCGAGTTCCCGCGCCGCCTGCTCAGCCTCCTCCGGCGTGGCCGCCGCTTTTCCCCGGGGGGTGGCGACGCCAAATTTTTGCAGCAACTCCTTGGCTTGGTACTCGTGGATGTTCATTCGACGTTCAGAGGATCACTAAGCCTTTGAACGCCGCATCGGGCAATCGTTTTTATCCTCCCCGACCTGAATGGATTTAGGATTGCGGCTTTTCCGGCGTCGGAGTTTCGCGCTTTGGTTTGGGGGCGGCCGGTTCGTTCGATCCAGCGGACTTCATTGGCGCCTGGGATTTCTCCGCTTCGCGCTGCAACTGGCCGAGGTAAGTGGGCAAATCGAGGCCCGCGTTGCGCGCCAGCTCGTGCAACGGCGGAAGCGCGCTGATCAGACCCGAAAGAAAATCGGCCGTCCCGGTTTTGCCGTCGGCGTTCCTGCCGCCGTCCCATACGGTCACCTTGTCGATCTTCAGATTGGAGATGGCATTCACCTGCTCGCGCACAATGTTTGGCAGCTGCTCCGTGATGAGCATGTTCTGCGCGCCCGCGGCGCCGCCGCAGGTCTCGATGAGATTATGGAAGCCGGCGGCTTTCTTGTTGAGAATGGATTCGGTGCCGTCGGCTTCGGCCAGCAGTCGCGCCTTGAGACCTTCGGCCTCCGCTTTCCGGACGAAGAGCAGTCCGTCCGCTTCGGCCTGCTTGGTCGCCCGCTGGCCATCGGCTTCGCCCTGTCGCAGCCGGCGTGTCTGCTCCGCCTGCGCTTCGGCTTCAACGATGACCCGGTCGCGCGAGATTTCAGCTGGAACGACGATGTTGGCGTATTGGGTGGCTTTATCGCGCTCGGCGCGCTGAGTTTCTGCTTTCTGCTCGGACGTGTACGCTTCCTGAAGCGCGCGCGCATGCGCGACTTTCTCCGCTGCGCTGGCGATTCGTTCCGCCTCGGCCTCGTTGCTCCGCCGGCCCGCGTTTGAATTGGCAATCTCCACCAAGGCAAGGTTCTCACCTTTGGTCGCGTCGGCGTTCGCATTCGCCACCCGGATTCGCTGGTCGCGCTGCGCTTCGGACGCGCCGATCTGGCCATTGCGGTCTGCTTCCGCGACCTTGACCCGGGCTTCATTGATCGCTTTCGAGGCGGCTTCCTGCCCAAGGGCGTCGATGTAACCGGAGGCGTCGGTGACGTCCTGGATGTTTACGTTGATCAGGCGGAGACCGACCTTCTTCAATTCGACTTCGACGCCGTTCGCGATGTTGGCGATGAGCTTGTCCCGATCAGCGTTGATCTCCTCGATGTTCATCGTCGCGATGACAACGCGCATCTGTCCAAAGATAATGTCCTTCGCGAGTTCCTTTATCTCTGGGATTTGGAGACCGAGCATCCGCTCCGCCGCGTTCTCCATCACGCCCGGCTCAGTCGCGACGCCAACCGTGAAAGTGGAAGGCGTATTCACGCGGATGTTTTGTTTCGAAAGCGCGCCCTGGAGATTGATCTCGATCGGCATCGGCGTGAGATCGAGAAACTGGTAATCCTGAATGATCGGCCAAATGAAGGCCGCCCCGCCATGAAGACAGTGGGCCGACCGGCCGCTGCTCACTTTTCCGTAAACGACCAGGATGCGATCGGATGGACACTTCTTATAGCGCGAGGCGAACGCGATCAGCGTGCCGAAAATGATGATGAACGCGGCGCCGGCGAGAACAAGAATGTCCATATGCGAAGCAGGATTGTTGGGATCAGGCATTGGGAGAATTCGTCAGCGGCTCGACCAGCAGAGTGCTTCCACCGATCAATCCGACCACTTTTACTTTGCTGTTGGGCCGGAGGGCGGACGCGGCCTGGGTGCAGGCGGCCACCGTCATAAGCCGGCCTTGAATGTTTAGCTCCACCTGGCCTCCACCCGCTTCCGCGCCGGGTATCGTGACGTAAACCGTCCCTACGGTTCCGATGGCGTTGTTGTAATCGATATTGCCTCCGCTGCTTTGGAGGCGGAGCAAATTGCGAATGAGAAGCGCTGTCGCGAGAAGAAAGACCATGCCAGTGCCCGCGCCGGCTGCGATCGCCGCGATCATCGAGTAGCCCTTGTTGAGCATGATCACCCCGGCCCAGCCGAACCCGACGAAAAACGCAGTGACGGTGCGCACGGTCAGCAAACCCATGCCCGAATCGTGGTCGCCGTGTCCGGAGAAATCGGCATCGTGATGGCCGACGCCAACCAGCGTAAGAAGGATCTGGAGAAGAAGGACGGCCAGCGAGAAGAGTCCGATCGCGTAGAAAATTTGCTTCTCGATTAGAAGCGAATTCCACCAATCGCTCATTTGGGGAAAACTCTTTTCATATTCGGGCTCGAACCGTGAGAGATTCACGGAAAGACTGCAAGCTTCTTTAGCGGCCCTCCGGGGATGCGACCGCTTGCATGTCGCGCAGATGCCGGAAGAGTTGGCTGCGATGTCTTCCAGGAAAGAATCACTTGAGTCCATGCTCGCAGCCGCCGTCGGCGCCGGGCAACTGCTCTCTTCAGCTGCGGAAAATATCCGCGGGCTCCTACGCGGGGGGGAGTCTCCTTTCTATGAACGAGTCGTGGAGGAGCTTGCCACGGGAAACTACTGGGACGAGCTCAACGATCGCTTCTTCAGGACCCTCGCTTTTGGAACCGGCGGTCTGCGCGGTCGCACGATTGGCAAAATCGTGACCAAAGCGGAGCGGGGCAAGGCCGGCGAAGGCGAACCGCCCGAGTTCCCGTGCGTGGGAACGAACGCGATGAATTTCTACAACGTCAGCCGCGCCACGCAGGGGCTCGTCGCCTACCTCCACGCCTGGCGCGCCCGGAAAAAACTGGAGGGCCGGCCGAAGATCGTGATTGCCTGCGACAGCCGGCATTACTCGCAGGCGTTTTCAGAGCTGGCCGCGAAAACCGCGGCGGAGAATGGGTGCGATGCCGCGATCTTCGAAGGTCCGCGATCCACGCCCGAGTTGTCTTTCGCCGTTCGTTATCTTCAAGCGAGCGCCGGCATCGTCATCACGGCCAGCCATAACCCGCCGCATGATAACGGCTTCAAGGCCTACTTCGATGACGGCGCCCAAGTGATCGAGCCGCACGCCAGTGCGATCATTAAGAAAGTTTCTTCGATTCCCGGCGAAAGTTACACTCCCCGTCCGGCGCGCGAGCGCGGCAAAGTTCAGGTCCTGGGCCGGGAAATCGATGAAGCATATGCGACCCGCGTCGAAAGCCTCATCCTGGATAAGAAGCTGATTCGCGCCGCAAAATCGTTGGCCATCGTCTTCACCCCGCTGCACGGGACGGGCGGCGTAATCATCAAGCCGATGCTCAAACGGCTCGGGTTCAATTTCTCGGTGGTGAAGAAACAGGACACCTTCGATGGGAATTTCCCGACCGTGGCGTCTCCCAATCCCGAGAACGCCGCCGCCCTCCAGCTCGGCATTGAGCTGGCCGAAAAGAAAAAGGCGGACCTCGTGGTCGCAACCGACCCCGATTGCGATCGCGTCGGGGTCGCGGTGCGCTCGGAAGACGGGACGATGAAACTTCTCTCCGGAAACCAGATTGGTTCGCTCATTGCCTGGTACCGGACCAGGACCCTCTTCGAACTCGGAATTCTGAATAAGGAAAACGCGTCGCGTGGCGTGATCATAAAAACGTTCGTCACCACGGATCTGCAGAAGGTGATCGCCCAGCATTACGGTTTGCGGTGCGTCGAAACGCTGACCGGTTTCAAGTACATCGGCGCCAAGCTCGGCAAATACGAACGCGAATTGCTCACGGCCCTCGAGAAGCGGGCGACTTCGCGGCGTCCGGGAGAATCCTCGCCCAAACCGGCGGATGGGGCAGCGCGCCTTCCCTACCGGGAGATGTCAGAGGAGGAAACCCGGCGGCTGCGGCTCGAGCTGGCCTCTTATTATGTCTTCGGCGGCGAGGAGAGTTACGGCTATAGCGGCGGCGATTTTGTTCGGGACAAAGATGGAAACGGCGCGGCGATCATGTTTTGCGAGGTCGCCGCCTACGCCAAATCGCGGGGAACCACGGTCACCGGTTTGCTGGACGAGATCTTTTCGGAGTTTGGCTACTTCGAAGAATATACGGGCTCGCTCACGTTCGAAGGAGCAGAAGGCGCCGAGAGCATCCAGCGGCTCCTGGCATCCTATGTCACCAAGCCGCCGTATGAAATGCTGGGAGCAAAACTGGTGCAGGTAAAAAACTTCGAGACCGACACCTACCGGGACATCGAAGGCGACGAAATTCCGAAAGAGAAAATGCTGACTTACGAGTTTGGAGACCACACCCGGGTCGCGGTCCGGGCGTCCGGGACCGAACCGAAAATCAAATACTATGTGTTTGCCCAACGCCGCCCCCGGAACGCGAAATTCAAGGCGGCGGAGCTCGCGGCCATGAAATCGGAAGTGGGCCAGCACCTCAAGCGGGTATGGGATTGGCTGCGGGAAGACGCTGCCACGCGGACGGCGTCATAACGCGCTCGACATCTTTGCCGAAGAGAGGAAGCTTTTGTTATGGGGGGACGCGAAATCAAACTCGATGGAGGTGAAATCTCGATCTTGAAAAAGATCGGCCTCTCTGGTTCGCCCCTTTTCGGCAAACTGCTCCTCGATCGGATCGAGGAAATGGAAACGGGCGAATTCCTCGACACGCTTATGGGGTTGATCGACCTCGGATACGTCATCTCGAACAAGGTCAACATCCGGCTCATGGAAGACGTGGAGAAGGCATTCTTTCGGGTGAATCCCGCATTCTCGAAAGATCTGCAGGAAGCCGTGAATCCGTCCCGGAAGCGCGAACGCGAGCGGCAGGAGCGACTGCGCCGCCGCTAAAATCGAGTGGCGCCTTTTGGCAAACTGCTTCGGCTTGGCTGGCCTTGGATCGCCGCAATCGTCAGCGGACTTCTCTACGCCGGATGTTTCGCGCCCTTCGATTACGACTGGCTTTGCTGGGTCGCCCTGACGCCGCTCCTCGCCGCCATCTGGTTTTCGGGGGGAGAATCGAAACGCCGCTGGGCTCGCGATCTTCTCCTCGGTTACGTCGCCGGGGTGACGTTTTTCTGGACCGTCTTCTCCTGGCTGCAAACCGTCACAGTTCCCGGGTGGCTGATGGTCGGCGCCTACATGGCGATTTATGTGGCGCTTTGGAGCTGGGTCTGCGGTTTGCTTCGGCCGGGATTGCGAAAAGCGCGGCTCGCGAAAGCGCCCGAGGGCGTGGATGCCGTCACTCGCCGGCTCAACGAAAAATACGCGGCTGAACATGGCTTGAAGACCCTCGGCCCCGAGCCGGTCTTCCCGATCGATTCCCCGGCGCGGCGGTCTCCGTGGCTTAGTTCGATCAACAATCTGCGCCTCGCCTTTTTTCTCGCGGCGGCGTGGGTCGCACAGGAGTGGCTCCGCGGTGTGGTCTTTTCCGGCTGGGGTTGGAACACACTCGGCCACGCGTTGCACGCGCAGCTCGTCCTGATTCAAGTCGCCGAGTTCACCGGGGTCGCCGGGCTTTCGTTCCTGGTCGCGTTCACGAACGTGATCCTGCTCGCGACCGTCCGCCGCTTCATCCTGGAGATACAGGTCAAACCAAGGCGGCCGCATTTCGACCTTACCCTGACCATGGCCGGACTCGTCGGCGTCATGGCGTTCGGGCTTCACGCCCACAATGTCCGGCGCGAAACCCGGCCGTTAAGCGTCGCTCTCGTCCAGCCGAACGTCCCCCGCGACGAAAAGTTCACGGTCGAATTTGAAAAAAAAATCTTCGATGGATTTGTCCGGCTGAGTTCGCCGGTGCTGGAAGCCGGGATGCGGCCCGACCTCCTGGTCTGGCCGGAAAGCTCGATGCCGGACGCGGTCCTGTTCGAAAACACCAGCAACCGGTTTGTGATGGACTTCGCCGCCTCCGCGAAGACCGATCTCCTGCTCGGCACGCTTGATTACGATCCACCGGTCGCGTACAACGCCGCCCTTCTCGTTTCCGACGGCGGCGCGAAGAAGCAGGTTTACCGCAAGGTGCACCTGGTGCCGTTTGGCGAATATATTCCCGGCCGGAATACAATCCCGCTGCTCGCCCGCGTCGTCGGCGATCAGGTTCCGTATGATTTCGGGTTCGGAAAGGATTACACCGTTTTCAACCTGACCGGCGACAAGGCGAAAATCGCGCCGTTGATTTGTTTCGAAGACACGATCGGCGATCTCGCCCGGCAGTTCGTCCTCAACGGCGCGAACCTGCTCGTCAACGTCACGAATGACGGGTGGTTCCTGCGGAGCGCCGGTTCACGCCAGCATCTGGCGAACGCCGTCTTTCGCTGCGTGGAAACTCGCCTGCCGATGGTCCGCGCGGCGAACACCGGCGTCACCTGTTTTGTGAACGAGTTCGGCAGCGTTACCCAGATGCTCGTGGACGAAGTCGGCAGCCAGTTCACCGAAGGCACGCTTGCCGGCCAGGTGGCCATTCCAACAAACGCGCCGCCAACGTTCTATGTGCGCTACGGCGAATGGTTCTCCTTTGCGTGCGTCGGGGTCACGGCGTTAACGCTCGCGTTTCTGCTCGTCCGGCGCCTCACGCGCCGGGCGTCCTGATCCCGCAAGCGCCCCCCGATGGCCCGGGCAAAATTCCGGGCATCCGTCACCCCTTGCAGGGGTTTGATGGGTGGCTGCTGCCTCTCCCGGAGTTCGCTTCGCTTCACTCCGGGCTTTATTCCGTCGTCCCTTCGGGACTAAGAGGCATCGCCAAGGGCCCGATGTTCCGGCGGGACTCGTCATCCCTTCGGGACTAAGAGGCATCGCCAAGTTCCCGATATTCCGGCGGGACTTGGACACCTCGCCCGTTGGAGCGCCGGAGGCGCGAAGGATTAGAGCCCGGAGTGAAGCG
>JBAPMH010000670.1:0-2242 GCA_049278515.1 Chthoniobacterales bacterium | reverse complement strand
ATTCCGTCTTCGTCAGCATCCATTTCAACGCCACGAATGCGATCCGGGAAGCGACCGGCTTCGAGATTTTCTCGCTCACTCCCCGCGGCGCTCCTTCCACCGCCGACGAAGCTCTTTCGCTGAGCTTCGTCAATCTGCAAACCGGCACTCCGGTGGACGCGCAGAGCTTCGAGCTCTCCACCGCGGTCTTTCATTCCATGCTCGGGCACATTCCGGAGTTTGATCGCGGCATCAAACGGGCCCGGTTCGCCGTTCTGCGGCACACCAGGATTCCCGCCATCCTCGTCGAGGGCGGCTTCCTCACCGAGACGGGTGACAGCAAACGGATTGCCGATCCCGCCTGGCGAAAGAAACTGGCGGAATCGATCTGTGTGGGGATCGAGAATTACCGGAATGTCGTCGAAAAGAAACAGCGCCCCATGCTGGTCGCCGAGTACCGGGCCCAGGCCGCCGGCGAGATCACCGTCGTCGATCTGACCCAGCCGCCCGCCCGCCTCGACAGCTCACCGGCTCCGGCGATCATTCCGGTCACGAACGCGAATTCCGAAGAAAAGCCTGATCCCAATCAGGAACCGTAACCTGTAGCCGGATCGCTGATCCCGGCCGAAACAACTGCCAAGCACTGCCGGGATCACCGATCCCGGCTACAGCAAGCTCCCTCGTTCCCAAACTCAGTTTGGGAACGAACCTGTCCCGGCAACTCCGTTGCCTCTTGGCCAGTCGCCATCCTCGATCGTCCATCCTCGCTTTAGCGTTGACCCTCAACAGTTCCAATCGTTAGGCTCGGCGCCCAGCAATCAACTGAAAGGAATCCATGAAAAAATACTTCAGTCTCGCAGTGACAGTTTGGTTCGCGTCGATCGTGCTCACCCTTGCCGCCACGCCCGATAAGGACGCGATCATGGCGAAGGAGAAAGAAGCCTGGCAGGCCTTCAAGGACAAAAAAGCGGACGATTTCAAAAAGCTCGTCGACACCGGCTTCAAGGGTGTTTACGCCGAGGGCATCGTCAACCTGGCAGATGAAGTGGCGGGCATGCAGCAGTGGGACATGAAATCATTCGCGCTCAGCGATTTCACCTCCTACTCGGACGAACCGGACGTGATCGTGACGACCTACAAGTGCGCCATTCAGGGCACCATTGGTGGGAAGGACGTCTCCGGAACCTACAACTGCGGTACCGTCTGGAAATCGGAGAAAGGCGTTTGGCTGGCGATCTTCCACACGAACATCAAGGCCCAGACAACTAAATAAAGTAAGAAGGAAGAATTAAGAATTAAGAAGGGAAAGGCGCACGGGCCTGCGCGCCGAGCCGCGAGCTTGTCCCCGCGAGGTTGGAAGCTGGGGGGCTGCCGCCATTGTCTCCACCCTCGCTTCCTTTTCCTACTTTATAATTCTTAATTCTTACTTTAGCGTAGCGCCAAGAGCGGGGGAGCCGACACGGCTGAGACGTCCTGGACGAACCCCTTGAACCTGATGCGGGTAATTCCGCCGAAGGGAGCGAGGTAAGAAAGTAGGATCGATCAGCCATGCGTTTTCCCGCGCATGGTTTTTTCATTTAGAATCAGAAACGCAGGAACACAGGAAAGAAAGATCACGCGATGAAAGACAGAGTCATCCCGAGCGAAGTCGAGGGACCCCGTGGCGAAACGAGCGACTTAGCTGCTCTGCCGAACTCCCGCAAGATCTACCTTCCCGGCTCGCTCCACCCCGATATCCGCGTTCCCTTTCGCGAAATTTCCCTCGCCCCGACCAAAACCGTCTCCGGCGAAATCGAAGTCAACGAACCCGTCCGCGTTTACGACACCAGCGGTCCCTGGGGCGACCCCACTGTTGCGCTGGATGTCGAACAAGGTCTCCCGCCGCTCCGCGCCGACTGGATCCGCTCCCGCGGCGATGTCGAAGAGATCGAAGGACGAACCGTTAGGCCGATCGACGATGGATACCTCTCCGAGAAGCACGCCGCTTCGGCGGCGGAAAGAAAACGTCCAACGTCCAACGTCCAACGCCCAACGTCGAATTCTGAGGGCGGCAACGGATCAAATGGTCATTCAGAATTGGGCGTTCGGCGTTCGGCGTTCGGCGTTTTCCGAAAGCCTTTACGCGCCAAATCCGGCGCCGTCACGCAACTGGCTTACGCGCGCGCCGGCATCATCACCCCGGAAATGGAATTCATCGCCATTCGCGAGAACCTCCGCGCTGTAGCCGGGATCGGTGATCCCGGCCGAAGCAACGGCTCGCAAC
>JBAPMH010000669.1:0-3001 GCA_049278515.1 Chthoniobacterales bacterium | reverse complement strand
TCTCTCGACAGCGCCGCCCGCCGGGCTTGCCGCGTCAAATGGCAGTTCGGTTGTGCTGGGTCTCGGCATGGAGGTTATCTCCGTCCAATTCACGCCCCGTTTCCAGATCGGCACCATTCGCGCGAAGCCGACCGCTTCGACCTTGTCTCTCACCCATCAGTCGGGCTCGGCTGCCGCCGAAAACCTGCTGGCGGGATTTGAGATTGGCCCCGTTGAACTCGATGGCCGCGGTCTCATCAGGACGATGCGCGTCGTCCCTACTCACCGCCCGGCGAACTCGATCCAAACCCGGAATGGTTTCGAGATTAACGATGTCGCCCTGATCAACGAAAGCGCTTCCATCGAACTAACCGCGCGCGGCGCAACGCCCATGACAATGCGCCTGGTCGCGATGTTCAAAGTGGCCGGCGTCGAGTTGTCCGATCGATTCGAAGTGGCTCAATTGCTTCTGCAACCGGCAGGCAGCAACGTTCGGATTACTCTGGATCCTCAGTCGTCCAGTCCAGGCGGGCCGGAATTTGAAACCGCGCAGGTGCGGCTGGACGCGTCGTCACGGATCGTCGAATTCATTCTGCGCGCCAAAGCAAAGTAGGGCGGACCGCAAGAGGCTTCCGTCGGCGGCGGCAGGGCCAGTCCCGGAGGGACGCCGGAATAGAGCGCGGAGTGGAGCGAAGCGAAACTCCGGGCCCTCGGTTCAACGAAACCAGCCCCCAAACGGGGGCGGCGGAATCGTGGACGCGGCGGACTAGAGAGAATTTGAAATCCGTCACCCCTTCCAGGGGTTCATTGTTAGCCGTTACTCTCCTCCCGGAGTTCGCCGGGCTCACTCCGGGCTCTAATCCTTCGCGCCGCCGGCGCTCCCATCGAAGACCCACGCCCTGGACCTGAACCTCGATCTCTTGTCCGTGTCGGCTCGAATCACTCCAGGCCCACCGCGCGAAAAGTGTCGTTCACGTGGCGCAGGTGAACTTCGAGCGAACAGAGAGCGTCGATCTCTGACGGGGAAAGTCGCTCGGTAATTTCCGGTTCGCGTTTCGCGTTCTCGCCGAATGAATCCGAGCCTTTCCATGTTTTCATCGCGGCCCGTTGCACCGCTTCGTAGGCACTCTTCCGATCGGCCCCGGCCCGGGTCAGCGCGAGCAACACCGACTGGCTGAAGTAAAGGCCTTTGCTCAGCTCAAGGTTTTGCTGCATCCGCTCCGGATAAACCTGCAGTCCTTGGACAAGGTCGCTCAGCTTGAACAGCATGTAGTCGAGCAGGATACAGGAATCGGGGAGGACAATCCGCTCCGCGCTGGAATGGCTGATGTCGCGTTCGTGCCAGAGGGCGACGTTCTCCAGGCCGACGATCGCGTTTCCGCGAAGTACTCGTGCCAGACCACTGAGCCGTTCCCCTGTGATGGGATTCCGCTTATGCGGCATGGCCGAACTCCCTTTTTGGCCCTCTGCAAAAAACTCTTCGAGCTCCAGAACCTCGGTGCGTTGCAAATGGCGAAACTCCGTCGCCCACCGGTCAATGCTCGACGCGATCAGCGCCAGGGTTGTCCCAAATTCAGCGTGGCGGTCGCGCTGGATAATCTGGGTGGAAATATTTGCTGCTTTCAACCCAAGCCGCTCACAAACCCGGCGCTCGATCGCCGGATCGAGATGGGCGTGCGTGCCGACCGCGCCGCTGAGCTTTCCGACCCGGATCCGTTCCCTGGTCTGGGCCAGCCGCTCTTCCGCCCGCCCGAATTCGTCAAACATCAAAGCGAGCTTCAGTCCGAAGGTGATCGGCTCGGCGTGGATGCCGTGGCTGCGTCCGATCATGGGGGTCATCTTGAAACGCCGGGCCTGGTCGCCGACCGTCTTCCTCAATCCGGCCAACCCCTCGGCAAGAATTCCGCATGCCTCCGTCAGCTGGACGGCCAGCGTGGTGTCGAGGATGTCCGAGGAGGTCAGCCCCTGGTGTATCCAGCGGGCTGCGGGACCGACCGAGGCGGCGACATTCTCCAGGAACGCGATGACGTCGTGGTTGGTTCGCTTCTCAATCTCCGCGATCTCCTCAATGGAAAACCGAGCTCGCTTTCGGATCTCCGCGGCGTCTTCCGTGGGAATCTGACCAAGCTCGGCCATCGCTTCGCAGGCCAGGGTTTCGATTTCCAGCCAGATTTCGAATTTGCGCTTGTCCGACCAAAGCTCGCGCATCGCCGGCCGGGAATAACGATCGATCACTGCAGCAAGATAAAAGCGGGATGAGAAACGGAAAGCGTTTTTGTACGCAAAAAAGCGTCGCTTCCGCGGATCGACCGCAAAAGCGACGCTTTCGAAAGCTTTTAGAAAATCAACCTAGCAAACGCGGGCGCGCGTGAACTGGCCGTTGTTCTCGACCCGGACCCGGCCGCTGCTGAGCAGGTCGGCGACTGCCGCGACGGTTTCGGTTGTGTTTCTGGTGCATGAGCTCACCGCGAGAATAAGGTCGCCGAGGGAAAGTTTACTTGGCTTGAGGATTTGGTTGGTCTTTTTCATAAGAGGTTGTGCCTCCGAATCAGCAATTCGGATGCCAGTTTACCTCGCCAAGCCGGCTCCCTCCGGCGCTCAGCAGCTCAAGGGGGCAGCGTTCGACCGCCGAGAGTCACAACGTCTGACACAAGTGTCAGATTTCTGAACAATTGCCGGTCAGCGATTCTTCGCTTCGGGCCGGGCGGTCAGCCGCATCATCGCGAAGTAAAGGAGCGTCAAAACCACAATGGCAATCAGAATGTAATGGAAATTCTGGCTTTGCTTCACGGCCGTAACCAGGGCCCCAACATCCTTCGATTCAACCATTTCCCGCGTAATCACCGTCTGGCCGAACCAGGCCAGGACAGAACACCAGATCGCCGATCCGATGATTGTCATCAGGCTGAATTTCGCGAAGTCCATCCGAATCAGCCCCGCCGGGAAGGAAATAAGGTGCCGAATCACCGGAAGCAGCCGGGCGAAGAAGATGCCCCCCAGCTCGTAGCGGTGAAGCCAGCGC